>NZ_JACCQC010000019.1:0-148946 GCF_015712225.1 Burkholderia sp. 9775_39
GTGGGCGGGTGGGCTGGTCGTTCGATGCGCGCCCGGCGGCCGCGCGGGCTGCGGCGAATGCGGCGCGGGATGCAACGGCCGGCATCGCGCGCGGCGGCACGATGCGACTGTCACAAAAATGTCATGAACGCGACTATAGCGCGGCAAGGGGGCGGATGAAAGCCGTTTGTCGGACGATTCGACGCTTGCGCCGCGAGCGCTGCGCGACGTCCACGCGCGAACTAGACTGGAATCAGGGGCGGCGCGTCGCGGCGCGCCGCCCGGGCGAGGATCGCCCGGCGACGCCGGCCCCCGGGTTGCCGAGGCGGCATCGATGCGACGAACGACGCGAGACAGCGAGGCGACGATGACGTGGATGCATGGCGTTTTCGCATGGCTGCCGCGGCCGCGTACCGGTTGCGCGCGCGTGCCGGCGTGAGCGCACGCCGCGCAGCAGATACGGCCGGCCCGATGCCATGGACAGGAAATTCGACTACCCGGGATTGCTGATCGCGGCGGGCTTCTTCGTGCTGTTCGCCGCGCAGTTGCTGATGCTGCATCCGACGTCGACACCGATCGCATACAGCGATTTCCACCGGCTCGTCGCCGCGCGGCTGGTCGACGATCTCGAGGTCGGCCCCGCGTCGATCTCGGGCACGCTGAAGATGCCGCAGGCCGGCACGCTGCTACCGGCGTCCGACGCCGCGGTCGTGCAGCAGGCCGGCACGCCGTGGCGCTTCACGACCAGCCGCGTGACCGACGAACACCTGATCGACACGCTGACCGCCGCCGGCATCCGCTATCACGGCACGCCCGACACCGGCTGGATCGCGTCGCTCGCATCGTGGCTGCTGCCGCTCATGCTGCTCGTGTTCGTGTGGAACATGATGCTGCGCAAGCGCGGCGGGCTGCAGGACTTCACCGGGATGGGCAAGAGCCGGGCGCGCGTGTACGTGCAGCAGGAAACCGGCATCACGTTCGACGACATCGCCGGCATCGACGAAGCGAAGGCCGAACTGCAGCAGCTCGTCGCGTTCCTGCGTAACCCCGATCGCTACCAGCGACTCGGCGGCAAGATCCCGAAAGGCGTGCTCGTCGTCGGCGCGCCCGGCACCGGCAAGACGCTGCTCGCGCGCGCGGTGGCCGGCGAGGCGGCCGTGCCGTTCTTCTCGATCAGCGGCTCGGCGTTCGTCGAGATGTTCGTCGGCGTGGGGGCCGCGCGCGTGCGCGACCTGTTCGAGCAGGCGCAGCAGAAGGCGCCGTGCATCGTGTTCGTCGACGAGCTCGATGCGCTCGGCAAGGTGCGCGGCGTCGGCCCGATGTCGGGCAACGACGAGCGCGAACAGACGCTCAATCAATTGCTGGTCGAGATGGACGGCTTCCAGGCCGGCTCCGGCGTGATCATCATGGCCGCGACCAACCGGCCCGAGATCCTCGATCCCGCGCTGCTGCGGCCGGGCCGTTTCGATCGCCACATCGCGATCGACCGGCCCGACGTGAACGGCCGCCGCCAGATCCTCGGCGTGCACGTGAAGCGCGTGAAGCTCGCGGCCGACGTCGATCTCGGCGAGCTTGCGTCGCGCACGCCGGGGTTCGTCGGCGCCGATCTCGCGAACGTCGTCAACGAGGCCGCGCTGCATGCGGCCGAACTCGGCAAGCCGGCGATCGGCATGGCCGATTTCGACGAAGCGATCGACCGCGCGCTGACGGGCCTCGAGCGCAAGAGCCGCGTGATGAACGAGCAGGAGAAGCTGACGATCGCATATCACGAAGCCGGCCACGCGCTCGTCGCGGAAAGCCGCGCGCATTGCGACCCGGTGAAGAAGGTGTCGATCATTCCGCGCGGCGTCGCCGCACTCGGCTACACGCAGCAGGTGCCGACCGAGGATCGCTACGTCCTGCGGCGCAGCGAGTTGCTCGACCGGATCGACGCGCTGCTCGGCGGGCGCGTGGCGGAAGAACTCGTGTTCGGCGATGTGTCGACCGGCGCGCAGAACGACCTCGAACGCGCGACCGCGATGGCGCGCCACATGGTCATGCAATACGGAATGAGCGAGAAGATCGGGCTCGCGACGTTCGACGACGGCGACGCGCGCCAGGGCATGCCGGGCGCATGGCATGGCGCCGACGGCCGCTGCAGCGAACATACCGCGCGCATGATCGACGACGAGGTGCGCACGCTGCTGACCGATGCGCATGTGCGCGTCGCGGCGACGCTCGGCGAACGGCGCGACGCGCTCGAACGCATCGCGCGACGGCTGCTGCAATGCGAGGTGCTCGAACGCGACGGGCTGCAGGCGCTGATCGACGGGCGCGTCGAACCGTCGTCGGCCACGTCGGCGTCGCCCGGTGACGATGCCGGCGCGCGCGGCGGCGCGATCGAAACGGAGCAGGCGTCGGCGGTCGAGCGCGATTTCGTCGCGTACGGCCGGCCGCACGAACCCGATCGGTGAAGCCGCCGCGTGGAGTTTGCGCTGGAGCGGCAGCACGTCGATCCGCAGCCGGTCACCGCGCATGTCGATGTCGATATGGTGCGGAACGAAGCGGGCAGGGTGTGCGTGGGCGCGATGGCCGTGCGCCGGTCGGTCGGCCGGACCTGGGCCGGCCTCGCGGCCGCGACGCGCGCGCTCGATCGGTTCGATGCGTATTGCGTGGTGACCGGGAGCATGCGCGCGCATCCCGATTTCGGTCGACGCGCGCGATGCAAACGGCGTCGTGCTCGAATGCGCGACGACCGGCGCGTGAGCGCGCGTCAGCGCGTCAGGATTCGGCCGCGGCCGCCACTTCGGCCGCTTCGGTGAGCGCTTCGAGAAAGCGCGTGCGCCACCAGTGCACGTCGGTCTTGCGCATGATCGCCATCAGCGCCGCGTGACGCTGGCGGCGCTCTTCGAGCGGCATCGTGAGCGCGCGCTGGATCGCCTGCGCGGTGCCCTGCGTGTCGTACGGATTGACGAGCAGCGCCGACTTCAGTTGCTCGGCCGCGCCCGCGAAACGCGACAGCACGAGCACGCCGGGGTCGGCCGCGTCCTGCGCGGCGAGGAACTCTTTCGCGACGAGGTTCATCCCGTCGCGCAGCGGCGTGACGAGCGCGACCCGGCTTGCGCGGTAGAGGCCCGGCAGGCGCTTGCGCGCGACGGTGCGGTGGATGTAGCGCATCGGCATCCATTCGAGCTCGCCGTAGTCGCCGTTGATCGCGCCGCACAGGCTGTCCATCTCGCGCCGCAGGTCGTCGTACGCGCCGAGATCCTCGCGGCTCGGCGCGGCGATCTGGATCAGCGTCGCGCGGTCGCGGTTCTCCGGATACTGTTCGAGCAGCTGGCGGAACGCATGCACGCGCTGCGGCAGCCCTTTCGTGTAATCGAGCCGGTCGACGCCAACCAGCAACTGGCGACGCGAATATTCGTCGCGCATCCGCTCGAACATGTCGAGGCCGTCGCGATCGCGCGCGAGCGACTCGAACTCGTCGACGTTGATGCCGATCGGGAACGCGCCGGCCGACAGCGTGCGGCCGAACGCGCGCAGCCGGCCGTCCGGCAACCTTGCCGCGCCGGCTTCCGCCTCGACGTAATGCTCGAAGTGCAGCAGATCCGATTCGGTCTGGAAGCCGACGAGGTCATACGCGAACAGCGAGCGCATCAGCCATTCGTGTTCCGGGATCGCGGCCATGATCGGCGGCGGCGGCATCGGGATATGCAGGAAGAAGCCGATCGGATTCGTGCAGCCCATCGCGCGCAGCTCGGCGGCGAGCGGAATCAGCTGGTAGTCGTGCACCCAGATGACGTCGTCGGGCCGCAGCAGCGTGCTCAGCTTGCGCGCGAACAGCTGGTTCACGCGCCGGTAACCGTCGGCGAAGCGTCGATCGAACTGCGCGAGGTCGAGCCGATAGTGAAACACCGGCCACAGCACGTTGTTCGAGTAGCCGAGGTAGTAAGCGTCGTAATCCTGCGGATCGAGATCGATCGTCGCGAGCTGGATGCCGCCGACGTTCTGGATCTGCACGTCGTCGCCCCGCGCGGCCTGATCGTCGCCGCCGCGTAGCCTGCCGCTCCAGCCGAACCAGACGCCGCCGGTTTCCTGCAGGCTGTCCTTCACGGCGACGGCGAGGCCGCCGGCCGCGGCTTTACGGGGATCTGCGATGCGATTGGATACGACGACGAGTCGGCTCACCAGCTCTCCTGACGATTGTTGGGGGAAGGTTCGTGCGGCCAAGGCGCGAGAGGCAGACGCCGCCATCGGCGCGCGCTGCGCGATACGATGGGGCCGCATGGCGATCGGACGGGAGTCAGGGCATGCGATTCGCCGTCCGGTCGAGAAGTGCTTTTTTTAGGATACTCGTCATTCGTGCGTTTTAAAAGTCTGTGTCGACGGACGAGGTGGACCCGCCTGTCGCGCGGTATCGGTGACGACGGCGCGGCAACGCGCGATGCGGGAGCGGGACCGAAACTTGCGCACGGCTGCGGACGCAATGTGTGCAAGGCCAGGCGGCGCGTGGCGCGCATGGCGGGCGATTTTTTCGGCGATCCATGTGCGCGCATGACGGCACGCGAATCGGCGGCACTGACCTTCGATGCGGAATGCGGCTGTGCTGCGCGGCGTGTCGGCCTACACGCGCGCGTGCCGGAAACGCGTCGCACGCAGCGGCGATGCGCGTCGCCGTGCATGCGTACTTCCGGACGCGTTATCGGGTGACGACGACGCGCTGCCGCATCGCGTGCCGCGCGTGGCCGCGCATCGTCCGGTGCGCGCCAGCGCGGCGCACGCGCACAAGCGAAACAGCGTGCGCATCGCCGTCTCGTTCGCGACCGCCGTTACGCGGCAGCCGGCTGCCAGTGACGCGGGCCGGCTTCCTGCGCATGCGCGCCGGGCGACGTGCCATGTGCGCCGGACGGCATCCGGAATGCGGCGACCGTTTCGGACAACTCGCGGCCCTGCGCCTCGAGCGACTTCGACGCGGCCGCCGCCTGCTCGACGAGCGCCGCGTTCTGCTGCGTCGTCTCGTCCATCTGCGTGATCGTCAGGTTCACCTGGTCGATGCCGCGGCTCTGCTCGGCCGACGCGGCCGCGATCTCGCCCATGATGTCCGTCACGCGCGCCACGGCCTGCGTGACGTCGGACATCGTCTTGCCGGCTTCGCCCGCGAGCGCCGAGCCGTCGCGGATCGTCTGTACCGACGCGGTGATCAGTTCCTTGATTTCCTTGGCCGCCGTCGACGAGCGCTGCGCGAGATTGCGCACCTCGCTCGCGACGACCGCGAAGCCGCGGCCCTGTTCGCCCGCGCGCGCGGCTTCGACCGCCGCGTTGAGCGCGAGGATGTTGGTCTGGAACGCGATGCCTTCGATGATGCCCGTGATTTCGGCGATCTTCGACGAGCTGTGGCCGATCTCCGTCATCGTGTCGACCACGCGGCCGACCACCGAGCTGCCGCGGTGCGCGACGTCCGACGCATTCGCGGCGAGCGTGCTCGCCTGTTGCGCGTTTTCCGCGTTCAGGCGCACCGTCGACGTGAATTCCTCCATCGTCGCCGCGGTTTCCTGCAGCGACGCGGCCTGTTCCTCGGTGCGCTGGCTCAGGTCGAGGTTGCCCGACGCGATCTCGCTGACGGCGTGCGCGATGCTGTTCGACGAGTCGCGTACACGGCCGACGATGCCGATCAGCCGTTCGTTCATCGTCCGCAGCGCGTCGAGCAGGTCGCGCGTTTCGTCGTTGCCGCGCACCTCGATGCGGCTGCCGAGATCGCCGTTCGCCACCGTGCGCGCGACGTCCACGGCCGCGCTGATCGGCACCGTGATCTTGCGGGTCAGCCACAGGCCGCCGCAGGCGGCGATCGCGACGGCGATCAGGCAGATGCCGGCCAGCAGGTTGCGCTCGACCGTGTAGCGATCCGCGAAGGCCTGCGCGATCTCGGTTTCGCGTTCGTGCGTATAAGTCGCATAGGCGTCGGTCGCCCGCACCAGTTGCGCGAGCAACGGGCGGCAATTGTCGTCGATGTCGGCGATTGCCTCGTCCTTCTTGCCCGCCTGCGCGAGCCCGACGATGCGCAGTGCAACGGGCCCGTAGCGGGTTTCGATGCGCACGATGTCGGCCACCAGTTCGCGTGCGCGATCGGAGGTGTCGGTCGCGTTCGCCATGAGTTCCTTGAGCTTCGCGAGATGGTCCTGCACGTCCTTGTGCGCGCGGTTCACCTCGGCCAGCTCGGCCTCGACGTCGGCCGGCCGGGTGACGAGCACGAGGTTGCGCGCGGCGATCGCGCGCCGGTCGACCGCGGTGCGGATGTGCGCGGACAGGTTCGCCCGTGCGTTGATGCCGTTCATGTAGCGTGAAAACTCGGCGTTCGTGTCGGACAGTGCCTTGAGAGCCATGCCCGACACGATCACGACGACTGCGGCGAGCAGGCCGAAGCCGCCGAGGAGTTTCGTTTTGATGCTCATTCTGGCGATTTTCACGTTTGGGCCCCCGTGCGTGTGGTTGGCAAATGGAATTTATTAGTTCGACCAGATACGGGCTCGTGCCGGCTTTAACGGGTATTCGCGATGATTCTTTACCCTTCGAAAACCCTGATATTCGTTTTTCGAGTGATGAAAGCCTTGTCGCTCGGGCATTCTTGATCCCGATCAATAAGCTGCCGGGAGGGCATTTATTCAATGCGTTATGCGGGGGATTTGAAACCGGTTTTACTGATAAAACAAAAACCATCTTCTTTATAATAATTGTCTGATGATTTCTTTCTGATTTACCGGTGAATAACGGAATTTCGTTGCGGATGAATTGGGGCGCGATCCGGCGTGCGTTTCAATGCGAAACGATGCGATCGATTGACGGATAAATGGAAAGGCGCGGGCGGTTCGGGGGCGCGCCGGCAAAAGACTCGCGGCGGGCGCCGCGAGCCGTGCGAGGGTCAGAACGTGGTGCGCAATCCGGCCATCACGCTGCGGCCGCCTTGCGGGGCGAAGCCGCGCACGACCGACGTCGAGTAGCGAATTTCCTGGTTCGTCAGGTTGTCGCCGCGCAGGTACGCGAGCCAGTGCGTCGGACCGACGCGGAACTTGTACGTCAGCATCACGCCGAGCGACGTATAGCCGTCCGTCGAGAAGTCGTCGTCGGGCACGCGATGCTGCGACCACGCATGCGTGACCTGCGCGCGCGCGCCGAACGGGCCGTAACCGTAGTCGGCCGCGAGCGTCGCGCGCAGCGGCGCGATGCGCGGCAGCGGCTGGCCCGTGTCGACGTTGCGCGCGTGCGTGTAGTCGGCCGTCAGTTCGAGATCGACCGTGTGGCCGCGCCGCGAGAATGCCCGCCACTTGCCGTCCAGCTCGATGCCGTAGAACTCCGCGCGCACGCCGCGGTAGATCGCCTCGTTGAGCGAGCCGTCGGTGCCGGGCGCGACCGGTTCGCCGTCGTCGTCCACGACGCGGCCGGTGTTGTACTCGGTCAGGTAGTTCGAGAAGCGGTTGTAGAACACGCCGACGCTGCCGCGGTTCGGCCCGCTCGCATAGCGCAGCGACAGGTCGGTCGACACGGCCTTTTCCTTCGACGCGTTCGGGTTGCCGATCAGGAACTGGCCGGTCGCATCGTGCGGGCCGTTCGAATACAGCTCGTAGAAGGTCGGCGCGCGTTCGGTGTAGGCGACGTTCGCCGCGATCGACCAGACCGGCGTCAGCGTGAACAGCGCGCCGGCCGACAGGCTGCCCGCGTTGAAGTCGCGCGGCTGCGCGCCCGCGAATTTCTCGACGCCGGCCGGATCGGGATCGACCTTCACATGCTCGAAGCGGCCGCCGAGGCTCAGCTTCAGCGCCGGGACGACCTGCCATTCCTCGAGGCCGAACAGCGCGACGCTGTTGGTGCGCGTGGACGGCACGAGCATTTCGTCGCCGAGCGCCGAGAACGTGTTCTGGCCGAACTGCACGCCGATCGCGCCTTCGAACGGCCCGATCTTGCGATGGCGCGCCTCGATGCGCGCCTCGTAGCCGCGATTGCGGAAGGTGGTCGCCGTCTCGCCGTTGTCGATTTCCTTGTGACGGTAGTCGGTGTACGCGAAATCGAATTTCAGCGTCGTGAACGGCCCGCTCAGGTTGCGCACCTCGGAGGCGAGCGCGAGGCGTTCCTGGCGCATCCGCAGCCGCACGTCGCTTTCCGCGACCGAGCCATAGTTCGATTCGTAGCCGCTGTACGACAGGCCTGCGAAACCGTCCGCCCACGTATACGACGCGCCGACCGCACCGCCGTGCACGCGGCCGTCGCTGTTCGGCACGTTGCCTTCCGGTTGCGGCGTGTCGGGACCGTCGATCGCGCGTTGCTGGCTGCTGCGCGCGTAGCCGGGAATCCGCAGCTTGCTCGTTTCGCGATCGAACGCGTCGACGTGAAATGCGAAGCGGCCGTTGCCGCCTTCGACCTGCGCGGCGCCGGCACGCACGGAATTCGCGCCGCCGTAGCGCGCGTCGAGCGCGCCGGTCACCCCCTGGATCGCTTCGCGCGGAATCCGGTTGTCGATCGTGTTGACCACGCCGCCCACCGCGTTGCCGCCGTACAACAGCGCGGCCGGCCCGCGCACGATTTCGACGCGCTCGATCGACAGCGGATCCTGCGGCACCGCATGGTCGTACGACAGCGACGACGCGTCATAGGCCGCGACGCCGTTCTGCAGCAGCCGGATCCGGTCGCCGTCCATCCCGCGGATGATCGGCCGGCCGACCATCGGCCCGTAGGTGGTGGTCGACACGCCGGGCAGCCCGTTGAGCGTTTCGCCGAGCGAATCGGCCTGGCGGCGTGTCAGCGCATCGCCGGAGAGCTGGACGGTCGGGGCGATCAGTTCGGTGTCGCCGAGCGGGTTCGCGGTCACGAAGATCGGTGCAAGCGGCGCGGATGCGTTGGCGGGCGTGCCGGACGCGCCCGGTGCATCGGTCTGCGCGTGGGCGACGGCGGCGAACAGCATCAGCGACAGGGACGAGAGCGGGCGAAGCGGTAAGCGAGGGAGGTCGCGCATGGTCGGTGAATCGGTTGGAATCGGATCGGATAACGAGCGATGCGGGTCACCGCTGGATACGATATATTGTTGCGTCTATGACGCGCAATGACCCGTTGGAACATGGCTCGGCGAGGCTCGGCCACCGGGTCGGGACGGCGTCAGGCGGACGAGCACGCGAGATGATATGTTATATCATGTCAAATTCCAAGCCGAATGGCGGGATCTCGTCGGGTTTCCGTCGGAGCGGTGAAAGGGGGGGGCGCGAGCGGCGGGGCGGCGAGCGGTCGACGGCTCGAGCTTTCACGTCGAACGATGCCGATCGTGGCGCGTCGGGTCGGTTGCTGCATCCGTTCCGATGCGTTGACGCGTATCAACGTGCTCCGATTCCGGAACCGGATACTGAGTCGCTCATCGACCAGACAGGAGCGACGCATGACCCAGACCATGAAAGCGGCCGTGGTACACGCGTTCGGCGCGCCGTTGCGCATCGAGGAAGTGCCGATTCCGGCACCGGGGCCCGGCCAGATTCTCGTCAACATCAAGGCGTCGGGTGTTTGCCATACCGATCTGCACGCGGCCGACGGCGACTGGCCCGTCAAGCCGTCGCTGCCGTTCATCCCGGGCCATGAAGGCGTGGGGATCGTCGCGGCGGTCGGCGCGGGCGTCACGCACGTGCGCGAGGGCGATCGCGTCGGCGTGCCGTGGCTCTATACGGCCTGCGGCCATTGCGAGTACTGCTGCACGGGCTGGGAAACGCTCTGCCATGGGCAGCAGAACACCGGCTATTCGGTGAACGGCAGCTACGCGGAATACGTGCTGGCCGATCCCGACTACGTCGGCCAGTTGCCCGCGCAGGTCGCGTTCGACGAGATCGCGCCGATCCTGTGCGCGGGCGTCACGGTCTACAAGGGCATTCGCGTCACCGACACGCGCCCGGGCCAGTGGCTCGCGATTTCCGGCATCGGCGGCCTCGGGCACGTGGCCGTGCAGTATGCGCGGGCGATGGGCCTGCACGTCGCGGCCATCGACATTTCCCCCGACAAGCTCGCGCTGGCGCGGCAACTGGGCGCGCACCTGACGATCGACGCGTCGATCGACGACCCCGCAACAGTGATCCAGAAGGAAATCGGCGGCGCGCACGGCGTGCTCGTCACGGCCGTGTCGCGCAGCGCGTTCGCGCAGGCGCTCGGGATGGTCCGGCGCGGCGGCACGGTGGCGCTCAACGGTTTGCCGCCGGGCGATTTCCCGCTGCCGATCTTCTCGACCGTGCTGAACGGCATCACCGTGCGCGGGTCGATCGTCGGCACGCGGCGCGATCTGCAGGAATCGCTCGATTTCGCGGCGGACGGCCTGGTGCGCGCGCACATCCACCGCGACCGGCTCGGCAACATCAACGACGTATTCGCGAAGCTGCGGGAAGGGAAGGTCGACGGGCGCATCGTGCTGACCGACATGCATTGAGGCGCGGGACCTGCGCCCGCCGCCGCGCGACGCATGGCGGCGGGGCGGCGGCGAGATGGTCGGGCTCGCGTTACGGCGCGAAGAACACGTCGGTGCGGTTCGTCAGGTTGCCCGCGTTGGTCTGCACGAAGAACGGATGGAACGACGACGACGGAAGGACGTCGAGCCCCTGGTAGTCGCCGATGAAGAACCCTTCGGCATTGGGCGCGAGCTTCATGTCGAACGGGCCGCCGACGCGCCGCTCGTCGGCGAACGTGGCGCCGCCGTCGTGCGAGATCTTGCGCCAGAAGCCGGTCGGCAGCGTCGTCGTGTTGCCGGCCTGCAGGTCGCGGAAGTCGTAGTGCGTGACCATCACCGCACCCGTGTTGTCGACGCGCACCGACGGATTGAACGCCGGGCGTCCGGTCGGCGTGTTCACCTGTTGCGGCGTGCTCCAGGTCGCGCCGCCGTCCTTCGACGTCGATAGCGCGATCTCGTCGTATGCGCCGCCGTTGAAGCGGCTGTCCTGCCACACGACATAGAGTTGCCCGGATGCGGGATCGATCGCGGGTTCCGGAATGATGTCGCCGGTGCGCACGGGTTCGCCGGTGTTCGGATCCGTGACGCCGACCGTCTGCAGTCCGGCGATCACCTGCGGCTGGGTCCACGTCGCGCCGTCGTCGGTCGACTTGATGAACGCGACCTTGCCGGCCGCCTTGCTGAACGGCGGCTGGATCAGGTCGAAGAAATCGTAGAGCGTGCCGCTCTTCGGATCGACGACGATCTGGTTGCCGATCGTCTGCTGGCGCGACGGCACGTCGACGATGACCTTCGCGGCGCTCCACGTCTTGCCGCCGTCGGTCGTCTTCGAGAACAGCGTCGGCCCGCGGTACGCCTTCGTGTGCAGGTTCGCGTACGGATTGCCGTTCGGCAGCTCGAGACGGTCCCATACCGCGTACGCGGTGCCGGCCTTCACCGGGTTGGCGGTCACCGATTCCTTGTCGTTGAAGAACTGCGTCGTCGGTTCGTCGTTCGCGATCAGCACGGCCGGGCTGCTCCACGTTTGCCCACCATCGGTCGAGACCGACGCGCCGACCGCGTTGGCGTTGTTCGACTGGTTGAACGAGATCGATACCGAATACGCGGTGCCGTCCGGCCCGAACGATACCCACGGATCGGACGCGCGCTCGTATTTCAGCCCGCCCGGCGCGCATGCGCTGAACGGCTGCGGCGTGCGCGCCCAGGTCGCGCCGGCGTCGAACGTGTAGCCGGCGACGAGCCCGTGGGCGCCGCCGTTCGACCAGCGGTCCTGCTGCCACACGCCGATCATGTTGTTCGGGTTCGCCGGGTTGACCGCGAGCCACGGTTCGACTTCTGCATTCACGTAGTTGGTGCCCGGGCCGCCGATGGTGCACGCGGCGAACGGGCTGGGGCCGGAGACGACGACGGGTTCGGCGTGCGCCGCGGCAGCGGCGGCCAGCGCCATCGCGGCGGACAGGCGGGTGACAAGCGGATGGGACACGATCATGCGTCGCATGGACGACTCCTCGGTGAGGGGCGAATGCGATGGCGGGGCACGACGAGACAACGCGAGCCGGGGCGCGGCAATCATGCCGCGTGTCGTTGCGTGCCGTTCAGCATGCCGTTTCAGTCATCGCAATCCGCGTGCGCTGGATGCCGCCAGCGCTTCGGTTAAGACTCCTCTTCTTTTCATTGCTTGTCGGGTGTGTCTGCGATGTCGACCCGACGGGAAAGCCAGTCCGGGCATGCGACGAATGTGTCGAAGTGGATTGCAATGTAGGCGATTCGAATGCCGCGCGACAGGCGGTTTTTTGTAACAGGACGTAGCCGGAAAGCGTTGCCGAAAGCGCGCATCGGGCCCGCAAGTTTTGCCGTTGCGCGGCATGAAAATCGAATCGAAAACGCGAATCGCAATCGCTTGCGATTGATGCGCGCGCACGCCGGCCGCGCGCGCGTGAAGCGCGGTTCAGCGCTCCGCCGGAAAGCGCTCCTGCAACGCATGCAGCCAGCGCGCGACGACGTCGAGTTCGTCGTCGGAAAACCCGTCGCACAGCTTGCCGTTGAGTTCGCGCAGCAGCACGCGCGCACGCTTGAGTGCCGCGTGGCCGTCGTCGGTCAGGTACAGCCGCGTCGCGCGGCCGTCGTCCGAATCGGCATGACGCGTGATGAGGCCGGCTTTCGCCATCCGGTCGGCGAGGCCCGTCATCGCGGATGGCGCAAGTTGCAGCGTCGCGCCGACTTCGCCGATCAGCGCGCCGTCCTGTTTCGCGAGACAGAACAGCACGCCGGCCTGCGCGGCGCTCGCGCGCGTCTCGGTTTCGGCCTTGCGGTCGATCCAGCGCTGCACGCGCCGCTGGCCGATGTTCAACATGAAAAACAGTCGTCGGTCTTCGCTCAAGCTGGGTTCCCGGCTGCAATGAAAAGGGAGGGGCGGCCCGCGGCGCGCGGCGTGTCGAGCGCCTGCGCGAGCCA
Source organism: Burkholderia sp. 9775_39 (assembly GCF_015712225.1). NCBI lineage: Bacteria > Pseudomonadati > Pseudomonadota > Betaproteobacteria > Burkholderiales > Burkholderiaceae > Burkholderia > Burkholderia sp. 9775_39. The sequence goes on from NZ_JACCQC010000019.1 coordinate 12,875, forward strand.
GTCGGCGACGTCGGGCCACAGCACGGTGCCGGGCCGGCTGCGAAAGAAGCCCATGTGCCCGACCGGGCCGCTGCCCGCCGCACGCGGATCGATCTGGCGGCGTTCGACCTTCGCGCGGGTCAGATAGCTTACCAGCAGGCCGATCGCGGCCGGATTCGCCCACGGATCGTCGTCGAAGCCGAGCGCGAGGATCGGCAACTGCTGCTTCGAGAAGCGCTCGGCCGCACCGAGCGTCGGATCGTCGAAGAAGTAGTGCGGCAGCGTCGTCCAGCGGCTCCATTCGCGGAACACGCCGGCCGGCAGATCCTCGCCGAGCCCGAGCCGCTTGCCGGGCACGTAGCCGAGCAGCGCGGACGTCAGCGGGCCGAGCACGCGCAGGATCAGCCGCACCTTCACGCGTTCGGCCGCCTGCGCGATCAGCCGCGTGCTGCCCGCATGCGCGGCGACGAGCACGGCCGCGCGCAGATGCGTCGTCGCGCCGGACAGCCCGATCGCGTGTCCGCCGACGCTGTGGCCGACCGCCAGCAACGGGAGCCCTTCATGCGTGTGCCGGGCCCACGCGGTCGCGGCGCCCACGTCGAGCTCCATCCAGTCGCGCATGCGGGCCTGCAGCGTGCGCAGCCGCGCGGGCCGCGATGCGCCGATGCCGCGATAGTTGTAGGTCAGCGCCGCGAAACCGCGCTCGGTCAGGAAGCGCGCGAAGCCCGCATACAGCCGCTCGGGCACGGCCGTCGCCGGATGGATCAGGACCAGCGCGCGCGGCGGCGCGTCCGGCGACCACAGCGTGCCGTGCAGTACGTAGCCGTCGGCGGCGGAAAATTCGATGGGTTCGGAGGTCATGGCCGTCCTCGCTCGGGCAGTTATTTCGTATGCGAAATATAGTCGGTAATGTGTTTCGCGTGCGAAATATCTATCGAGGAATCGTTCGAACTTCACGCGGCGGCGGCGGCCGGCGGCGAAGCGGCGGCCGCACGCGCGTGCTTCATAAAATATTTGCATCTTTGCATAGAAGAATATTGCGTTTGTGTCATGAAGTGGATCGACGTATCTTCACCGGTTCCATCCGTTCCGCCGGCGGTCGCGCACGGCGGACCAAGGGCGTCGCCGTCGCGCGGCCGCCCGCCAACCTTCCGGGAGATCATGTTGCTGAGCCGAATCGTCACGGCGCTCTTGCTGGCGCTTGCCGCGCAGCCGGGCATCGCCAAGGACACCGTCACGCTGCGCGTCGGTGAACAGAACTACTTCAACATCCAGGCATCGATGGAAGCGTCCGGCGTGCTGAAGGACCTGCCTTACACGATCGAATGGAAGCACTTCCAGGCCGCCGCGCCGGTCGCCGAAAGCCTGAACGGCAACGCGATCGACCTCGGCTTCCTCGGCGATTCCGCGCTGCTCACGCTGGCCGCGCGCGGCGCGCCGGTCAAGGTCGTCGCGGTGTCGCGGCAGAGTCTCGACGGCGTCGCGATCCTCGTGCCGAAAAGCTCGCCGGTGCGCACCGTGGCCGACCTGCAGGGCAAGACCATCGCGGTATGGCGCGGCGCCTGGAGCCAGCAACTCGTGCTGCGCGCGCTCGAACACGCGGGCCTGCGCGCCGATTCGGTGAAGTACGCGTACCTGATGCCGATCGACGCGACCAACGCGCTCGCGAACGGTTCGGTCGATGCGGTGTCGCTGTGGGAGCCGTTCGTCAGCACGCTGGCGTTACGGCAGGGCGCGCGGCCCGTGACGACCGCGCAGGGGCTGATGCCGGCGCTGAGCTTCGTCGCCGCGAACGAGCAGGCCGCCTCGGGCAAGCGCGCGGAGATCACCGACTTCCTGCGGCGCGTGGTGGCCGCACGCCAGTGGGTCGACAGCCATCCGCGCGAGTACGCGGACCTGTGGGCGAAGCGCGCGAATCTCGAACCCGACGTCGCGTATCGCTGGCTCAACAATGCTCGGCAGCGCGTCGGCCCGGTCGACGAGACGGCCGCGAAGGACGCGCAGAACACGGCCGACTTCCTGCACAAGTCCGGCGTGATTCCGGCCGCGTACGACACGTCGAAGCTGCTCGACCGCTCGTATGCGGGCGCGTTCGCGGCGCCTGCGCAGAAGACCGCCGCCGCGCAGTGACCGTGCGGCCCGCTGCACGATTCCCGCGCTTCCCGATCGACATACCCGAGGACATCCCGACATGCCAGTCGACATCGTCGGCATGATCACCGCGACACCGGGCGCGGAGGTCGACGTACCGGGCGGCGCGGCCGTCCAGCCGGACTACGTGCGCCGCTTCGCGCAGGCGCACGAAGCCGCCGGCTTCGACCAGATCCTGATCGGCCATTTCAGCAACGCGGCGGACGGCTTCATCGTCGCGTCGTTCGCGGCCGCCGCGACCGCGCGCATCCGTCTCCTGCTCGCGCACCGGCCGGGCGTGATCGTGCCGTCGGCCGCCGCGCGGCAGATAGCGACGCTCGACGTGTTCAGCGGCGGAAGGCTGGCGCTGAACGTGGTGTCCGGCGGCGACGATGCGGATCTGCAGCGCGACGGCGATTTCGTGCCGCACGATGCCCGCTATCGCCGCACCGGCGAATATCTCGACGTGCTGAAACGGATCTGGCTGGCCGATGCGCCGGTCGATCACGATGGCGCGTTCTACCGGCTGCGCGGGGCGTCGCCGGTCGTGAAGGGCGCGCAGCGGCCGCATGTGCCGATCTATTTCGGCGGCTCGTCGCCGGCCGCGCTCGCCGTCGCGGGCGAGCATGCGGATGTCTACATGACGTGGGGCGAGCCGCTCGACGCGGTGCGCGAGCAGATCGCGCGCGTGCGGGCCGCCGCCGCGCCGTTCGGGCGGGCGCCGCGCATCAGCGTGTCGTTCCGGCCGATCGTCGCGGATACGGAGGCGGCCGCGTGGGAAAAGGCCGAGGCGATCCGCGAACGCGTGCGTGCGGCGCGGCTCGCGAACGGTCAGCCGATCGCCGGTCACGCGCCGCAGAATGCGGGCTCGCAGCGGCTGATGGCCGCCGCCGCGCAGGGCGACGTGCTCGACGAACGGCTGTGGATGGGCGTTGCGAACCTGACCGGCGCGCGCTGGAATTCGACCGCGCTGGTCGGCACGCCCGAGCAGGTCGCGCGGGCGCTCGGCGCGTACTACCGGCTCGGCGTATCGACGTTCCTGATTCGCGGTTTCGATCCGCTCGACGATGCGCTGGCCTACGGGCGCGACCTGATCCCGGCGATTCACGCGCATGTTGCGGAGCTCGACCGCTATCGGGCGGCGGTGCCGGCGTAGGCGAACCCGCCGAACTGCCGCACGTTGACGCGCCCCGGCATCGCCATCACGGCATGCCGGGGCGCTTGCCTTGAACGCTCAGAACGACGGCAACCCCGGCGGATTGGTCTCCGCCCGCGCGATCGCCTCGCTCTGCAAACCCCAGCGCGCGAGCGCCTGCCCGTAGCGGCCGTTGCCGATCAGCGCATTGGTCGCGAGCGTCAGCGCCGGCGCGAGCCCACTGCCGCGGCGCGTCGCGATCGCGACGTCCGCATTCGCCGGCCAGCCCGCATTGACGACGCCGACGCGACGGATCTTGCCGGTGCGCGCGGCCTCGTACGCGAGCGACGCGTTCGGGTTCAGCTCCGCATCCGCGCGGCCCGACAGCAGCGCGACGCGCGCCGTCGCATCGTCGTCGAAATAGAGCAGCTCGGCCGGCTTCAGCCCCTGCGCGACGTTGCGCTTGCTCCATTCGAGCAGGATGCGCTCCTGGCTCGTGCCGGCGCCGGTGATGATCCGCAAACCCGCGATGTCCTTCGGCTCCGCGATCTTCGCGATCGGGCTGGCGGTGCGCACGTAGAAGCCGTGCAGCCCGAGCCGGTAGGTCGTGAAATCGTATTTCTCCTTGCGCTTTTCGGTGACGCCGACGTTCGAGATCACCGCGTCGTACTTGCCGGACGTCAGCCCGAGCGGCCAGTCGGCCCACGCGATCGGCAGCAGCACGAGCGTGCGGCCGAGCGCGTCGGCAACGAGCTGCGCATAGTCGGGATCGGCGCCGACCACGGTGCGCGCGTCGGTCGCATAGGTCGACACGGGCGGCGCGTGCGGCGAGATCGCGACCGTGAACGCGCCGTCGCGCACCCAGCGGTAGCCGCTGGCCGCGCGGATGGCCGCGTCGTCGGGGCCGGCGCGCGGGCGGCCGGCCTGGCGCGGGTCGAGGTCGGCGGTGGCCGCCGCCGCGCGTGCCGCCTGCCACGGCAGGCCCGATGCCGCGAGCAGCGCGGCCGTGATGAACTGGCGTCGATCGGTCATCGTGCGGCACCCCGCGAGTCGGAAGCGGCGCGCATCACAGCACCCGCGACAGGAACGCGCGGGTGCGCGGATGCGACGGCGCATCGAGCACGGCGGCGGGCGGCCCGGCCTCGACGATGCGCCCGCGTTCCATGAACAGCACGTTGTCCGCCACTTCGCGCGCGAAGCCGATTTCGTGCGTGACGATCACGAGCGTCGTGCCCGAGCGCGCGAGTTCCTTGATCACGTCGAGCACTTCGTTCACGAGTTCGGGATCGAGCGCCGACGTCGGCTCGTCGAACAGCAGCACCTTCGGCCGCAATGCGAGCGCCCGCGCGATCGCGACACGTTGCTGCTGGCCGCCGGACAACTGGCGCGGGTACGCATCGGCCTTATCCGCGAGGCCGACCCGCGCGAGCAGCGCGCGTGCGCTGTGCTCGGCCGCATCGCGCGTCACGCCGGCGACGGCGACCGGCGCTTCGATGAGGTTCTCGAGCACCGTCAGGTGCGGGAACAGGTTGAAGTTCTGGAACACCATGCCGACGGCCGTGCGCCGCTTCAGCACGTCGCGCTCCTTCAGCTCGTGCAGCACGTCGCCGTCGCGGCGATAGCCGATCAGCTCGCCGTCGATGTCGATGAAGCCGTCGTCGACGCGTTCGAGATGGTTGATCGTGCGCAGCAGCGTCGACTTGCCGGAGCCGGACGGCCCGACGATCACGGTCACGCTGCCGCGCGGCGCGACGAACGACACATTGTCGAGCACGCGCTGCATGCCGAACTGCTTCGACACGCCATGGACGGCCACTTCGCCGCCGGTGCGCGACACCGCGGCCACGGTATCGGCAGACGGGCCGGCCTCGCCTCGTGCACGGGCGATCGAGGCCGTGCGGCGCGACGTGACACGCCGCCACAGCCCGCCGATGCGCGCCAGCGCGAACGTGACCACGGACGGCGGCGGGTTGCGCAGCGCGCCGCGTGCATAGTGCCGCTCGACCTGTACCTGGATCGCGGACAGCACGGTCAGGATGATCAGGTACCAGACGGTCGCGACCATCAGCAGCGGAATCACTTCGAGGTTGCGGCGATAGATCACCTGCACCGTGTAGAACAACTCCGGCATCGCGAGCACGTACACCATCGACGTGCCTTTCGCGAGCGTGATCAGATCGTTGAACGCGGTCGGCAGGATCGCGCGCATCGCCTGCGGCAGCACGATCCGCGACGTCTGGCGGCCGCGCGGCAGCCCGAGCGCGGCGGCGGCTTCGAGCTGGCCCTGGTCGACCGCGAGAATGCCGCCGCGGATCACCTCCGCGGAAAACGCCGCATGATTCAGCGTGAGGCCGAGCACGGCCGCGAGGAACGGGCTGATGAGGTCGGTCGTCGGCGTGTCGAACCACACGATGTCGGTGAACGGCACGCCGAGCCGCACGTGCTCGTACAGGTAGCCGAGGTTGTTCAGGATCAGCAGCAGCACGATCAGCGGAATCGAGCGGAACAGCCACACGAAGGTCCATGCGCTGGCCGACAGCAGGCGCGACCGCGACAGCCGGGCCAGCGCGACGAACGCGCCGAGCACGAAGCCGAACACCGCGCCGAGCAGCGTCAGCACCAGCGTGCGCGCGAGCCCCGACAGCACCGGCGGCGACAGGAACCATTCGGCGAACACCGGCCAGCCCCACTGCGGGTTGCCGAGAATCGAATGCAGCGTGAGCGCGATCAGCACGAGCGCGAGCACGGTGCCGGCCGTGCGCGACCGGTGGCGCGCGGGCACGATCCGCAAACGCGTGCCGGGCTCGCGAGCGCCGGGGGAAGAGAGCGGCGGCAGCGCGCCGCCGAGATGGGTCGTGTCGCTCATGTCGTGGGAATCCTCGAATCGATCGATCGGCGGGCGCGCCGCGCACGGGCGGCGCGGCGGCGTCAGGCGTGCGCTTCGGCCGCCGCTTCCTGTGCGGCGCCGGGCGTCGCGTAGCGGCTCGCCTTGCGCGGCAGACCGAGGTGATCGCGCAGCGTCGCGCCGGGCAGGTCGCGGCTGTAGCGGCCGCGCGCCTCGAGCACCGGAATCACGAGTTCGATGAAATCGTCGACGCCCTGCGCCTGCACCGGGAAACCGAGGATGAAGCCGTCGCCGGCGCCCGCGTCGTGCCAGCGGATCAGTTCGTCGGCGACGTGCTCGGCCGTGCCGATGAAGTTCGGCCGCGGCGTCGCGACCGCGAGCGCGGTCTCGCGCAGCGACAGGCCCTTGCGTTTCGCATCGGCCTTGATCCGGTCGGTGGTCGAGCGGAAGCTGTTGCGGCCGAGCTCGCCGAGTTCCGGGAACGGCGCGTCGAGCGGGTACTGCGTGAAGTCGTGGTGATCGAAATAGCGGCCGAGGTACGCGAGCGCCTCGTCGATCGTCAGCAGGTCGCGGATCGCCTGGTATTTGTCCTCCGCTTCGGCGGCCGTGCGGCCGACGATCGGCCCGACGCCGGGGAAGATCTTCACGTCGCCGGCCTGCCGCCCGTGCTCGATCGCGCTCTGTTTCACGCGCCGCGTGAACGCGGCCGTTTCGTCGATCGACGGCGAATGCGTGAACACGGCATCCGCGTATTTGCCCGCGAGGCCGATCCCGGTGTCGGACGAGCCGGCCTGGAAGATCACCGGCTGCCCCTGCGGCGAGCGCTGGATGTTCAGCGGGCCCGCGACCTGGAAGAAGCGGCCGTGGTGATCGAGCGTATGCAGCTTGTCGCGATCGAAGAAGCGGCCGCTCGCGCGGTCGCGCACGAATGCATCGTCGTCCCAGCTGTCCCACAGGCCCTGCACGACGTCGAGATATTCGTCGGCGATTTCGTAGCGCAGTTCGTGATCCGGGTGCGCCTTGCCGAAATTCTTCGCGGTGCCTTCGAGCGGCGTCGTCACGACGTTCCAGCCGGCGCGCCCGCCACTGATCGCGTCGAGCGACGCGAGCTGGCGTGCGACCGTGAACGGCTCGCTGTACGACGTCGAGATCGTGCCCGCGAGCCCGATCTTCTTCGTCGCGACCGCGAGCGCCGACAGCACGGTCAGCGGCTCGAAGCGGTTCAGGAAATGCGGGATCGACTTCTCGTTGATGTAGAGGCCGTCCGCGACGAACGCGAACGCGATGCCGGCGGCTTCCGCCTTGCGGGCGACGCCGATCATGAAATCGAGGTTGATGCTCGCGTCGGGCGGGTTGCTCGGATGCCGCCACGCGTTCATGTGGCTGCCTGCGCCTTGCAGCATCAGGCCGAAGGGGATCGATCGTCGGGTCGTCATGATGGGAATGTCACGCGTTCGGGTCAGGGGAGAGGGAGCGGTCGGCCGCGAGGGCCGCCTGCAACGGCGTGGTGGACAGCGCGCCGCCGAGCCATTCGGCCGATGCGAGTCGCGCCGCGTAGTCGGACACCGGCGAATCGATCACGAACGCATCGACGTCGAGCCGACGGCTCAGCGCGTCGAGCGCGCGATGCACGCGCTCGGGCGTATCGGCCAGCACCGTCGGGCGCAGCTCGTCGATCCGGTAGTCGGATGCGCCGCTTTGCCGCGCGAATTCCGCGGCTGCCTGCGCGCTGGCGAGGTTGAAGCTCTGGCCGCCCGCGAACTGCAGCTTGAAGATCTTCAGCGGCCCGATCAGTCGTTCGGCTTCGTCGCGGGTCGGCGCGGCGACCGCATACAGCGCGACGAGCGGTTTCTCGCCGCCCGCGCTGCGGTAGGCGTCGAGCGAGCGTTCGAGATTCGCGTCGTCGCCGTTGAAATGGCCCGCGTAGCAAAAACGCCAGCCGTTGCGCGCGGCGAGCGCACCGCTGTCCGGCGAGCCGCCGAGCAGGATGCGTTCGGGCAACTGCGGCGGCACCGGCATCGCGACCGCGCCGGCGAGCGGATGATCCTCGGCCACGCCCCAGCCGAGAAACGCGTCGAGCGCCGCGAGCTGCCCCGCGAAATCGGGCTTGCGCGCCTTGTCGTGGAACCACTGCAGTGCGCGCGTGGTCAGCGGCAGCCCGCCGGGCGCCTTGCCGATGCCGAGATCGACGCGGCCCGGCGCGAGCGCGGCCAGCAGCTTGAAGGTCTCCGCGACCTTGAACGGGCTGTAGTGCTGCAGCATCACGCCGCCCGAGCCGATGCGGATGCGCGACGTGTGCGCGAGCAGGTGCGCGACGACGATCTCCGGCGCCGAGCTCGCGAAACCCGGCGTGCCGTGATGTTCGGCGACCCAGAAGCGCGCGTAGCCGAGCTGTTCGGCGCGTTGCGCGAGCGTCGTGGTGAAGCGCAGCGCATCGGCGGCGTTCGCGCCGTCGGCGATCGGACTCTTGTCCAGCAACGAAAGCGAATAAGACATGGTGAGCGGCGTTCCTGCGTGAGCGTGGATGGACGGTTGCGGGCGCGCGGCGCTCAGCTCTTCGGCAGCCCGGGCGGATTCGTGCGCGACTGGTCGATCGCTTCGGACGCGAGGTTCCAGCGGTCGAGCACCTGCTGGTAGCGGCCGCTCTTGATCAGCCCGTTCAGCGCGACGGTCAGCGGTTCGGCGAGGCCGCTGCCGCGACGCGTCGCGATCGCGATGTCGGCCGTGCGCGGCCAGCCGCCGCTGATCGCGCCGACGAGCCGCGTCTTGCCTTGCTGCGCGCTTTGATACGCGAGCACCGAGTTCACGCTGAACACCGCGTCGGCGCGGCCCGACTGCACGGCGACGATGCGCATCGCCTGGTCGTCGTAATACTGGATCTGCACGGGTTTCAGCCCGTGCGCGACGTTCTCGCGGTCCCAGGCGAGCAGGATCTTTTCCTGGTTGGTGCCGGCGTCGGTCACGATGCGCAGCCCCGCGACGTCCTTCGGCTCGCGGATCGACTGGATCTTGCTGTCGTTGCGGACGTAGAAGCCGACCTGATCCTTGCGATAGGTCGAGAAATCGAACTTCTGCTTGCGCTCCTCGGTGACGGTCACGTTCGAGATCACCGCGTCGACTTTCCCCGATTCGAGCGCCAGCGGCCAGTCGGCCCACGCGAGCGCGACGATCTTCAGCTTGCGGCCGAGGCTGTCGGACACGAGCTGACCGACGTCGGCGTCGAAGCCGATCACCGTGCGCGCGTCGGTCGCATACGAACTGATCGGCGGCAGGCTCGGCGCGATCCCGATCGTCAGCGTGCCGGGGTCGGCGAACTTGAACGACGCGGGCACCGCGCGCTCGACCGCCGCATCGGCGGTGCCACGCGGGCGGCCGCGTTGTTCGGGGCTCAGGTCGAACGTCGCGGCGGCTGCAGCCGTCGCGGCGGCGAAGGCGCTCAGGCCGATCAGCGCGGTGGCCAGCGTGCGCACGGCACGGGATGAAAACGGTACGGCTCGATGCATGAAGACGTCCTGTCGTGGAAGCGCGGAAAGCGGAATGGGCGAGATGGAATGCGGGACGTCGTGCACTCAGCGCGGCAGCACGGGTTCGGGCACCGGCGCCCACAGGTCGGCCAGCGTCGACGTGCGCGACGGATCGACGAGATCCTTGCCGAAGCGCAGATGGAAATACGCTTCGGGATCGATCGACGAATCGAACAGCCGCGTATAGCCGGTGCGGTCGTACAGCGCCCACGCTTCGGGCTGGCGAAAGCCGGTGGTCAGGTAGAGGCGCTGGTAGCCCTGCTGCGCGGCGCGCAGTTCGAGCGCTTCGACGATGCGCCGGGCGAGGCCCTGGCGGCGCAGGTCGGTGCGCGTCCAGATGCGTTTGAGTTCGGCGGTCCGTGCGTCGTAGCGCTTGAACGCGCCGCCGCCGATCGTTTCGCCGTCGCGCAGCAACAGCACGAACGCGCCTTCGGGCGGCGCGAACAGTTCGGCCGGGTAGCGTGCGAGTTCGTCGCGGGCCGACGCGCGGCTGTCGGGGCGGTACGCGTCGTAACGGATCGAATACTCGTCGATCAGCGCGTCGATCAGCGGCTGCGCGCGGACGTCGAGCGGCGTCGTGTCGATGATGCGGTCGTTCGTGGCCATGGGCATCGCGAATGGCGCGCGATGCGGACGTTCCTGGCGGGGTGCGGGCACGCGGCCCGTCCGGTCTGTTCCGTTATCGCGACGCAGTTGTCGTGATGGCGGCGGCTGTCGTGCCCGATGCGAGGCATCCGGCGTGCCGCCGCCGTTTTGAACACGTTAGCGGCGCGGCCGGCAAAGGCGAACGAAGCAATTTCGATAAGGATTTCGCGGAAGGCGTAAGAAGGCTTGCAGGGAGCGTGGGGTGGGGCGAGCGGGCGTGGGCGAGCCGTGCCCGTTTGCGGTGTGGACGACGGGGAAGGGCCGCCGTGGATTGGCGGGGTGTCGTCGTTTCGATCGCCTGCCGGTCATGCCTGATGCCGATGGGGGTAGGCTTTTCACGGCCGCGCCCCCGGCCGCGATCCGCCGCCATGATGGCGACGGTCCCCCTTGAATTGTCGCGTCGTCGCGCGGCGACGACCCTCGACGACGCTGTTCAGGCTGCTGCCGGCTGAGGAACCGAGTCCTGCCGATCCCCGCCCAGGATATCGACGAGACTGGTCAGCATCCGCGCCAATTCACCCGTCATCAGCGTGAAGTCGGAGTCGAAGCGCTCGTCGTCGTTCTGCGCGGTGGGGTCCGCCGCCTCCTTGATCACGTCGAGCGGCGTGACCCGCTTGATCGTCAGCGACGGAGTCAGCACGAACGAGATCCGGTCGTCCCAGGTCATCGCGAGGCGCATGCATTGTTTGCCGGCTTCGATGTGCCGGCGCATGTCGTTCGCTTCCAGCGCGTGGCCGACGTAGCGTACGGTGGCGCCGCCTTCGCCGCTCGAGCGCAACTCGGCGTCCTGGTCGACGGTGAATCCACCCGGCGCGTCGCCGGACAGCAGCCAGTCCGTCATCGCGGCGACCGGCGAGCGCGCCACCTGAACGCCGGCGAGCGGCAATCCGTCGATCGATTTGACGAGCAGGCTGCGAACGTCGTCGGCGAGCGCCTGGGCCGCCGCATCGATGACGAGCCAGCCGTTCGCCGTATCGATCCACACGCGGGTATCGCGGCGAATGCTGAACGCGCGCGGCAGCAGTTCGTCGGTCACCTGTTCCTTGAGTTCGCGCAGTTGTTTCCGGCCGACCTTGAAGCCCTGCTGCTCTTCGAGTTCGAGCGCACGGGCCTTGGTGACCTGATTGACGACCGACGCCGGCAGCAGTTTCTTTTCGGCACGAAACACCAGCAGCATCTGCCGGTTGATCGAATACACGAGCGCGCCGTCGTCACGCGGCGACGCCCAGCCGACGCGCTGCATTTCGACGCTGCTGCCCGGCTGGAATGCGTGAGGCGCGAGCCATTTTTCCATCTGGTCGGCAGTAACGGCCCAGGGCGCGGGAAGACGGTGAAGCTGGAGATTCTTGAACCACATAGGCGTACGGGCAAAGCGCGTCATTCTATCTGACGGGGGCGATTGCCGGTCAGTGGCGGAGATTCGACGCCAATGTCGAGGGGACTTGTCCGCTAGCGCGAATGGGGGCCGACCGTTTAGGATCGGCATTCGGCATCAGCGCGGCGCCGCACGGCAACCGACGACAAAGAGAGCATCGACGGTTGCATCAAGATTGATACCAATGGAAACCATTCCAACAACAAGGAAGGAAAAACCATGATGACTTCCGGCGACGGCCTGACCAGCCCTGCGCGGCTCCTGCGACTCGCGTCATGGGTGATCGCGATCATCTTCGCCGTCTTTCTGAACATGCTCGGCAGTCTCGTGATTCGCGACATGGCGTTCGCGCCTCGGGGTGGTCCGCCGGTCATCGAGCAATTCGCCGACGCTCCGTTAAAAGCGCGGCTGGACGCGGCGCGGCGTCAGTTGCAGGCGCAGCGCGATGCGCTCGCCGAGAAGGTCGACACGATGGAAGTGGCGCGCGGCCGCGCCGCGAAGGCGTACGCGGCCGAAAAGGAAAGTTTCCGCAACTGGCTGGCCACTCGCGCGGTGACGGGAGACGGTGCGAGGAACCCGGACATCGTGGCGAGAACGCGCAAGCTGGATACGCTGCAGGCAGTGGTCGTCAGCTGGCAGCATCAGATCGATGCGATCGGCGACCAGCAACGGGCGCTGGCATCGCAGCAGACGCAAGTCGACACGCAAATCGCCGAAGCGGACACAGCAGCCGAACGGCGCTTCGACGACGCGACCCGGCGCTACGAGATGCAGGTGTTCGGGCTGCGGCTGGCGCTGACGTTGCCGATACTGCTGGTCGCGACCTGGCTGTTCATCCGCTACCGCAACGCGCGCTACTGGCCGTTCGTGTACGGTTTCGGCCTGTTTGCGCTGAGCGCGTTTTTCATTGAACTGGTGCCGTACCTGCCGAATTTCGGCGGCTATGTCCGGGTCCTGGTCGGCATCGTGCTCACGGTATTCGCCGGTCTTTACATGATGAAGGCGTTTCAGCGCTATGCCGAGCGTAAACGGCTCGAATTGCAGCAGGATCAGGGCGAACGCGCGCGCACGATCGGATACGAAAAAGCCGTCCGGTCGCTCGAAAAAAAGCGCTGCCCGTCATGCGACAAACAATGGAGTCTCGGCGGCAACGACTCCACGTTCTGCGTCCATTGCGGATTGAGGCTTTTCAATGTGTGCGAATGCGGTGGCCGGAATTTCTTCTTCTTTCCGCATTGCCATCAATGCGGTGTTGCGCAGGGAAACGAGTCGCCGGTGTCGTCCGACTGACGGTCGGCGTGTCCGCACTGGCAGCGTGCGACGGTCGTGAACGCGTCAGTCGGGTGCCTCACGCGATGACGCGCGGCGGCGTCGACGGCTCCGCGAGCTGAAACAGGCAATCCCCGCGCCGCACCTGCGCCGGCACGCGCTTGCACACCACCTCGCCGTCGCCGTTGAACCGGTGCAGCACCGGTTCGCGCAACGGCGTATCGGGGAAATGCACCCACGCGGCCGGCTGCCCGGCCTTCACCTGGTCGCCGAGCTCGACGAGCGGCTCGTACAGCCCACGCTCGTACGCATAGACGAAATGGCGATCGCCGTCGACGCGCATGAAGCGCGTGACGGTCGGCGGTGCGTCGGGCACGAGCGCGCCGTGCAACAGCCCGATATAGCCGAGGTAATGCAGCAGTCCGTGGCGACCGAGCCGGATCAGCGACGGATCGGCCATCCCGGCGCCGCCGAGTTCGGTGACGATCGAGATCGCGCCTTGCCGGCGCGCGGCCGACGCCGAATGCACGGGATTCGGCGCGTGCAGCAATGCATTGTGCAATCCGAACGCGACCAGCAGCCCGTTGAGCTTCTCGGCTTCGTCGGCGTCGAGCGGATCGATCGCGAGCATGTTGCCGCCCTGGTACAGCAGCGAGCTGCCGCCCGAATGCAGGTCGACCAGATACTGCGCGCGCGACAGCAGCGCGTGCTCGATGTAGTGGGCGATCATCTGCGTCGGCGTGCCGGTCGGGTCGCCGGGAAAGCTGCGGTTCAGGTTGCCTTCGTCGAGCGGCGACACGCGCAGGCCCGCATCCGCCGCCGGGAAATTCGCCATCGGCAGCAGGATCAACTGCCCGCGGACCATGTCGGGTTCGATCTCGCGCATCAGTTGCGACACGATGATCTGGCCTTCGTACTCGTCGCCGTGGTTGCCGGCCATCACGAGCGCGACCGGGCCGTCGCCGTTGCGGATCGACGCGATCGGGATCGGCAGCCAGCCGTATGCGGAACGGTGCACGGAGTGCGGCAGCCGCAGGTAGCCCGCGTGTTTGCCTTGCGCGTCGAGATCGATTTCGCAGTGAATGGGGTTTCGAGCAGGAGAGGAAGTCATGGCAGCGTCGTTCGATGAACGGAATCTGCCATCTTATAGGGGAAACCGGCGCCGCGCGGCGCGGCGGGCGGGATCGACCAGGCAGCGCGTGACCGCGGACGGGCGCACGGCCGTGTCTTGCCGGGCCGATACGCGGGCGCGCGCGATGTTGCAGCGATGAAGCCATGCCGGCGCGCCGGCCGGCTGCATTGACGTGCCGGCTCTCGCGCCAGCCCGTGTCGTGGCAGGGCCGGCGCGCGCGACGCGCTTACCGGCCGGATGTTTCAGCTTCGAGACGTCCTTCTTCCCACAGTGCCCAGAAACGGCTGCCGGCGCGATACGGATTCGCGCGTCGCGCGGCGTGATCGGCGACGCCCTGACGAAACGCGCCATACAGCGTGAGCGGCGGATTGTCGATGCAGGCGGCTTCGCGCGCGGCCGGCATCCGGCGCTCGGACACGAGCCGGCGGATCAGCGATGCGCCGTCGATCACGGCCTGTTCGTCGATGATTTCGGTTCGTGCGAGCACGTCGACGGTATTCATGTTGGGCTCCCTGAAACGTTCTTTCCCCATCAAGGAGCAATAAGAGTGCCAGCCGCGAAATGCCGTGCCCGGCCTCGATCGTGCGGGCTTCTGCAGTCATCTTGCGGCGCGTCGGATGGCGATGTTACGGAACACGTCACGTGACACGCGAACGCACGGCGTCATGTGCGGACCGGCAAAGCGTTTCGGAATTGAATCGTCGGGAGAACGCAGCGGGCACGGAAAGTTGATGCGCGGCGCGCGCGTCACGGGCTCAGCTTGCGGTGGCCGGCGCCATGCGGCGGCTGCCGCTCGAATAGAAGCAGTAGATGCCCTTGCCGGCCGACTTCGCGTCGTACAGCGCGCTGTCGGCTTGCCGGATCAGTTCGTCGGGCGAGCCGTGCCCGTCGTCGAGCGCGATGCCGATGCTGATGCCGATGCAGACGGTCTCGCCGTTCGACAACCCATACGGCGCCGAAATCTGCCGGATGATCCGCGCGGCGAGGATCGAGCACGCGTGCATCGTCGTGTCGTCGATCGCGACGACGAATTCGTCGCCGCCGATGCGAGCCGCGAGCTCGCCCGGCGGCAGCGTCTTGCCGAGCCGTTCGGCGACCTGCGTGAGCACTTCGTCGCCGGCCTGGTGGCCGAAGCGGTCGTTGATCGACTTGAAGCCGTCGAGGTCGAGATACATGATGGCGAACGCCGGGCTCGGCAGCCGCGGCCGGCGCGCGAGCATCCGCTTGAGCGCCGCGTGCAGCTCGTGGCGATTCGGCAAACCGGTCAGCGCGTCGTGCCGCGCGAGGTGCCGGATGTGCTGTTCGGTCTGGCGGCGCGCGGTGACGTCCTCGACGATGATCACCGCGTTGCCGTCCGGCACGCGGTGGCGCGTCAGTTCGAGCTGGCGGCCGTCGGCGAGCGCGATGTCCAACGGCGCGGGCTCGTTGCAGCTCAGCCAGCTGTCGCATTGCGCGGCGAGGCCGATGCCGCCGGGATCGGTCGCGGCGTTCGCGCCGAGTGCGGCGACCACGGCCGGCAGCGGCGTATCGAGCATGATCTCGCGTGGCGAGCCGAACAGTTGCGCGGTGCGCCGGTTTGCGACGATCACGCGGCTGTCGCCGTCGATCATGCACAGGCCGTGCGGCATGTAGGTGAGGGCGGCGTCGAAGCGCGCGACCAGTTCGGCGTTGCGCTGGCGCGCGGCGATCAGTGCGACGAGCACGCGGTAGTGGCGCTGCACGACCGTGCGCATCGCCGCGAGATAGATCGCGAGCGGCGGCACCAGCAACCATGCGCCCGGCCGCGGGGCCAGCAGCGCACCGACGCCGATCGGCAGCACGCCGAGCACGACCTGCGTCATCGCGAGCCGCGGCAGCGCCGCATTGCGCGACGCGATCCCGCCGAACACGCCGCCCGCGACCATCACCGACAGCGTGCCCAGCTCGACGTCGGCGGCCTGCACGCAGCCCATCACGCCGAGGCCGAGCACGAAGCACGCGACGAGCGACACCGGCGCATAGCGCCTCGCCCAGTATTCGGCGCGATCGTCGCCGGCGTTGCGCCGCACCGTGTAGGCCCGTGCGATCGACAGGCGCGCGATGAGCAGGCCGACGTCGACGACGAGCCACGCGAGGCACCACAGCTGCTGCAGCCGGATCAGCGCGACGGCCGCGACGAAGCCGCTCGCGAGCCCGGACAGCGCCATCGGGCGCACGTCCTCGAACAGCGTCACGAGCATCGACGGACGCAGCGCGGCCGTCACGCGGTGGTTGCCGGAGGGTGGAGTGGCGAGAACGGAGTTCAGGAGAGACGCTCTGACTGCCATGATTGTCGACCTCGACACGATGTCTCGATGGCTGGCGGCGCTCGCACGGCACGTGGCGGAAGCCCGGACGAGCCGGATGCGCACGACATTACCTTGACGTCCTCCTCTCCCCAAAGGGAGAGAATTCCCACACCTGGCGATGCACGTCCGCATCGGAGAATGTTCAGCGCAGCGTTGGTATCTCGATCATGCACGACACCACAGCCACTGCAGGCCCACTCTCTTATTCGCAGTCCCGCGATACCTTTCGGCCGCGTCGTGCTGTCTTGCGACCCGCACGCCGAACAGGACTGGGTGGAACTCCTTTCGTCGACTTCCTCGAACGTGGCCCCGTGCGCGATCGCTTTGTAGCGGAGCTTGTTTCGGAAGGACGACCAGGATGCGTCGTAGACGCTTTTCGCCATCCTGGTTCTGGCGAGCGTCGCGGCCGCCACGTTGCCGACCGCGATGTAATCGAAGCGCCGCACCAGATCGAGCGCGAGCTTGTGTTGGAAGTCGGCACGGGCATTCGCGACCTTGGCATGCAGCTTCGCGATATGCCGCTTGTGCTTTCGCGCCCGTTGCGCTTTCGCCAGCTTTTCCGCCGCGCGCCGACCGAATCGGTCATTGGGCAGCTTTTCTCCGGTCGAAAGTGTGGCGAAGTCTTTCAGGCCGAGATCGATGCCCACACCGGAACGGATCGGGCGGGCCTGCACATCGGGCATCTCGATCACGATGTTGAGAAACCAGTTGCCGCGTGCATCCTGCGCAAAGTTGGTCCCATCCTTGATCTTGCCTTCGGGAAGCGGTCGGCTGTTGAACACGCGAAACGTGTTGCCGGCGAAACGGAACGCGTCCCCCTCGCGCTTCAGGTCGCGGCCCTTCAGCGGCACCCAGCCCAGCGATTTCCTGCCGCGATAGCGCAGGTAGGGCCGACGGTGCTGACTGCGCGACTTCGCATATTGCTCGCACGTCGCGTTAATCGTGCCGGAGTGGATGTCGAGTTCCTTGCTGCTGCCGGTCGTCAGCACGTTCAGGTCGAAACCCGTCGGCCACTTCTTGCTCCACTTGAGCGCATGCTTCTGCGTGTCATTGCAGAAGTTCCAGACGTCGTTCACCGCACGGCTCTGCTTGTTGAGCAGTCCGTTGAGCGATTTCACCCGGTAGCGGTAGACAAGGATCATGCCGGCCATTTTAACGGTGGAATGCCGCTGTCAAACAGCGGCGCTCCTTTCCTCCCCGTCCTGAAGGACGGGGTTTCTCGGAGCAACTGATGAAAAAACGGCGGCGCGGGCCGGCCGGCGGCACCGCGCATCGCGTCGTGCGCGGTCGTCAGTCCCGGCTGCGAGCGGCTTGCGGATTCGGCGGCGCAAAGGCCGGGTCGTTGCGAACGGAACGATGTACGACGGCATCCGGCCGCACGCAAACGGCCAACGGATCGCCCCGCGACCGCCCGCCGCAGCCCGGCTGAATCCAGTTATAAGAAATCCAATAAGTATTTCATGCGAGAAATGCTATAGGCGATATATCAAAAACAATGCCAGAATGCGCGCCGCTCCGAACGCCGCGACACCCGATCGCCGTCCGAGCCGCATCAGGAGGTTCCCCCCAATGAAAAACCACGGCCTGTCACGGCGGGGTTTTCTGAAAGCCAGCGTGCTGGCGGGCGTCGCGGTGTATGTCGCGCCCATCGGCAGCCGCGCGTTCGCGGCGCTCTTCGAAGAAAAACTCCTCACCCCCGTCAAGTGGGATAGCGTCACCGGCATCCCCCAATTCCGCATCGACGGCATCGCGAAGGTCACGGGCTCGAAAGTGTTCGCCCGCGACGTGCGCGCCGCCGACATGCCGCACTGGCCGCAGCAGCAGTCGCACGCGCTGATCCTGCGCGTCACGCAGGCCGACCGCACGTACGAAGGTTTCGACCTGTCGCTGCTCGGCGACGAGCTGAAGCCGGACCGCGTGGTCACGGCCGACGATCTCGCGCGCGACGGCGTCGCGTTCCCGGCGTTCTACGGCGACGACATGCTGTTGCCGGCCGGCAAGACGCCCGCGTATCTCGGCCATGCGGTCGCGATCCTGATCTATCACGACTTCGCGCGCTTCCGCTTCGCGAAGAACGCGCTGAAGTTCCGCGACGACGTGATCCGCTACGGCGCGGTCACGGGCCCGCTCGAGCGCGATCCGTGGGGCACCTTCCGCTACGTGCGCGTGGGCGGCAAGACGGCCTATGACGACGACGTCTATTCGAGCCTGAAGGACGCGCCGATCTTCCCGAGCATGATGCGCAAGCACCTGCCGGTCTGGCCGGACGGCAAGGAGCACGGCAAGCTCGACGAGCAGGGCATGTTCCTCGCCGGGCAGATCGCCAGCGAGCTCGATCATCCGTCGGCCGACTGGCTCGTGTTCGACCGCGAATACAACACGCAGTCGGTCGATACGGCCGCGCTCGAACCCGACAACGCGAACTGCTGGTACGACGCCGCGACGCAATCGCTGCACCTCGTCGTGCCGACCCAGTCGCCGCTCGAAGTGTCGGAGAACGCGGCCGCGATGGTCGCGAAATGCCGCTTCCCGGTGAAGAAGCTGTTCGTGCATCCGTGCTACACGGTCGGCTACGGCTCGAAAGACCACTTCAACGTGCCGTTCTACGGCCTCGTCTGCGCGCTGTACGCGGACGGCCGCCCGGTGCGGTTCGCGAACGACCGCTACGAGCAGTTCCAGACGTCGCTGAAGCGTCACGCGTTCAAGATGCGTTACCGGATCGCGGTCGACCGCAACACGGGCCTGCTGCAGTCGTTCAAGGGCGACTTCGAGGCGAACGGCGGCGGCCGCTCGAACTTCTCGCCGTCGGTCGCGATGGTCGGCGCCACCGCCGCGCAATCGATCTACTACTTCCCGAAGAGCGACCTGGCGGCCGTCGCGATCGCGTCGCGCGCGATCGACGCCGGCTCCGCACGCGGCTACGGCACGCTGCAGAGCATGGCCGCCACCGAGATGGCGGTTGACGAGATCGCCGCGCAACTGAACATCGACCCGATCGACTTCCGTCTGCGCAACGCGCTGCGTTCGGGGATGAAGAACACGCAGGGCGCGATTCCCGCCGGCGCGCTGCGCGTCGACGAAGTGCTGGAGCGTGCGAAGCAGCATCCGCTGTGGACGCGTCGCGTCGCGCGCAAGGCCGAATTCGAGGCCGCGCATCCGGGCAAGCGCTACGGCGTCGGCTTCGCGTGCGTGCAGAAGGATTTCGGCACGGGCGCGGAAGCGTCGTTCGCGAAGGTCGAATTCGACGAGCACGGCAAGGTGTCGCTGCAGCACACCGCGGCCGAGATCGGCACCGGGATGTCGACGTCGCAGGCCGTCGCGGTCGCGAAATGGCTCGGCCGTCCGGCGACCGACGTACGCGTGGCCGTGACCGAATGGCCGGACCTGCCGGTCGAGACGAGCGGCGACCCGTACCTGATGTCGCAGGCCGACCAGGACCGCCTGAGCGCGAACCCGCGCTGGTCGCCGGGCTATGCGTCGCCGTCGAGCGCGACGAACTCCGCGTACTACTTCACGCACAGCACGCGCGAAGCCGCGCGCGCCGTGTTCCGCTACGGGCTGTGGCCGGCCGCGATGTCGATCTGGACGCGCGGCCTCGGCGGCGGCCAGGCCGCGCCGTACACGATCCGCATCGAGGATGCACGCTGGGTCGACGGCAAGCTGACCGCCGACGGCCTCGAGCCGCTGACGTTCGAACAGCTCGCGAAGCAGGCGCATGCGCTCGGCCTGCCGACCGGCGCCGTCGTGCACGTGTTCAACCGCTGGCAGTGGACCGATGCGGAATTCGAGGTAGGTGGCGCGGTCGAGCGTCTGCCGATCGACGGGCTGTCGCTGCGGGTCGGCGCGCCGAAGACGGGCGATGACGGTCCGATCCCGGGCACCGCCGCGCCGGCCGGCGCGACCGCGCTGCGCGGCACGCTGCCGCCGACCGCGAACGGCTACCGCGTGCTGGACCGCAAGCGCGTGTTCATCCCGCCGACGAGCCGCAACAACGCGGCCGTCACGTATTACACGGCGGTCGGCACGCTCGTCGAGCTGGCCGTGCACGAAGCGACCGGCAAGGTCGAACTGCTCACGCACCATTCGATCATGGAATGCGGCAACCAGATTTCGCCGCAGCTCGTGTCGGGCCAGTTGCAGGGCGGTCTCGCGATGGGTATCGGCCATGCGCTGCACGAGTACCTGCCGCTTTACGAGGACGGCCCGGGCAACGGGACGTGGAACTTCAACCGTTACCAGCTGCCGCGCGCGTCCGACGTCGCCGTCTGGACGCAGACGGGCGACGTGCTGCCGCCGCTGTCCGAGACCGATCCGCCGAAGGGTGTCGCCGAAGTGGTGATGATCCCCGTCGTTGGCGCGATCGTGAACGGCATCGCGCACGCGATCGGCCATCGTTTCACCGACCTGCCGGTGACCCCGCAAAAGATTCAGGAGGTGCTCGCATGACGACCGCCCAAACCGCGGCTTCGGCCGCGAGCGCCAGCGTGGCTGCGACTGGCGCTTCCGCACCGGCGGCAACTTCGGCCGCATCGGCGTCCGTTCCCGCTGCCCCGGCTGCGCCGGCATCGGCCGCGGCCGCCGTCGAGCGTCCGCTCGTCCGGTTCCAGCAGAAACCGCTGTCGGTCAGGATCAACGGCAAGACCGTCGGTCCGATGCAGGTGCCGGAAGGTCTGATGATGATCGAGTTCCTGCACGAGTACGCGGGCCTCACCGGGTCGCGGCTCGGCTGCGGGCAGGGCATCTGCCATGCGTGCGTCGTGATCGTCGACCAGCCGGACGGCACGAGCGAGGAAATGCGCACCTGCATTACCGGCGCGCACTTCTTCCACGGCCGTTCGATCCGCACGATCGAAGGCCACGCGAAGCGCAACGAAGCCGGCGAAGTGGTCGAGCTGTCGCCGATCCAGCAGAAGTTCCTCGAACACTTCAGCTTCCAGTGCGGCTACTGCACGCCGGGTTTCGTCAACGCGGCGACCGTGCTGATCGAACGCCTGAAGCGCGAGCCGATCGCGAAGGCCGACGTGGAACGCACGATCACCGACGCGCTCGACGCGCATCTCTGCCGCTGCACGGGCTATGTCCGCTACTACGAAGCCGTCAAGGACGTGGTGCTGACGACGCCGGGACTCGTGAAGGACGCCGCATGAACCGCACACTCGCTCATCGTGTCGCGCGGGCCGCGCGCCTGCCCGCGCTCGCAGCGGCCTGTGCGCTGCTGCTCGCCGCGTGCGGCGGCCACGACGCGCCGGCCTCGAACGCGGCGTCCGGCGCACCCGGCGCCGACCCGGTCGCGCGCGGCCGCTATCTCGTGAAGGCCGCCGACTGCGCGGCGTGCCACACCGCGAAGGACGGCGCGCCGTTCGCCGGCGGCGCGGCGCTCGAATCGCCGTTCGGCACGTTCTACGGCTCGAACATCACGCCCGACAAGGATCACGGGATCGGCAACTGGAGCGCGGACGACTTCTATGCCGCGCTGCACGACGGCAAGGCGCCGGGCAAGCGCCTGTATCCGTCGATGCCGTACACGTCGTACCGGCAGCTCACGCGCGCCGATGCCGACGCGATGTTCGCGTACCTGAAGACGGTCAAGCCGGTCGCGCAGGAAAACCGCGCGCATGAACTCAAGTTCCCGTACAACCTGCGCTTCGGCATGGTCTTCTGGGACATGCTGTTCCTGAAGGACAGCCTGCCGGATGCGTCGACCGGGCAATCCGCCGACTGGCAGCGCGGCCGCTATCTCGCGGGCGCGCTCGGCCACTGCGCGGAATGCCACACGCCGCGCGCCTTCACGGGCCAGCTCGACGGCGCGAAGCCGTTCGCGGGGGCCGCGCTCGGCCGCGTGGCCGCGCCCGACATCACGCCGGCCGGCCTCGCCGCGCGCGGCTGGACGGGCACCGACCTGCAGACGTTCTTCGGCGTCGGCATCGCGCCGCAAGGCTCGGCGTTCGGCGAGATGTATCCGGTCGTGCACCTGAGCACGCAGTACCTGACGAAGGACGACCTGCGCGGACTGTCGGTGTACCTGCTCGGCGATACGCCGCCCGCGCCGCAACCGGTGAAGCCGGTATCGGCCGATGCCGCGCAACTGGCCGCCGGCCGCTCGGTGTATCTCGCGGTCTGCGCGGGCTGTCACGGTTTCAACGGCGAAGGCAAGCCGCACGTGGCGGTGCCGATGAACGGCAACTCGACGGTGCGCCAGGGCGATCCGCGCAACCTGCTGGTCGCGATGCTCGACGGCATCGACGAGCAGAAGTTCGCCGGTTTCGAAAACCTGCAGCCGATGCCGGGTTTCGCGAAAACGTTGAGCGACGACGAACTCGCGCAGCTCGCGAACTACCTGCGCGCGACGTGGGGCGGCCAGCCGGCGAGCGTCACGCCGGCCGACGTAAAGGCGATGCGTTGAATCGCACCCCGGGGCGGGGCGCCGCGCACGAGGCAGCCGGTTTCCGGTGCCCGTGCGCGATGCGCCGCCCCGTTTTCCTGACGGCGGCGCGTCAGTAGCCGCCGCCCCCTCCGCTACCTCCCGAGCCGCCATACCGGCTCATGCCGGGTCCTTGCGACACGCCGCTGCCCGACGACGTACAGCCCGTCGACAGCACGAGCACCAGCGCCGCGACGAGCGCCGCGGCCAACGTTGCCGATTTCATTGCAATCTCCTTGCAGCGCGCAGGCCACGGGAAAGGCGGTTCGCGTGAACCGCGCGTCTGCGCGATGAGAAGACGTTTCGGCGGCGCGTTTATTCCATGCTTTTTGCGTATCGCCGCCGCCGCGGCGACGCCGGATCAACGATAGACGAGATCGGCGCGGCGGTTCTGCGCCCACGCTTCCTCGTCGTGGCCGAGCGCGACCGGCTTTTCCTTGCCGAGGCTGACGGCCTCGAGTTGCGTGGCCGGCACGCCGAGCGTCTGAAGCGCGCTCGCCACGGCCTGCGAGCGGCGCTGGCCGAGCGCGAGGTTGTATTCGGACGTGCCGCGCTCGTCGGTGTTGCCCTGGATCAGCACGTGCCGCGCCGGGTGGCTGCGCAGGTAGTCGGCGTGCGCCTGCAGCAGCGACTGGAATTCAGGCTTCACGGAGTACTGGTCGAAATCGAAGTAGATGCTGCGCTTGGCGAGCGGGCTGTTCGGATTGTTCAGATCGTCGGCCGTCACCGTCGCGACGGTTTCGCTCGAGGGCTCCGGTGCCGCGCCGGCATTCTCGGGCGTTTTCGCCGCGTTGTGACAACCGGCCAGCAGTACGAAAGTTGCCAGGACCGCAATTCGGTTCATTTTGCTCATCGTTCGTCTCCAGCGGTTGACTGCGTTGAAAGCGTGGCTGCGTGCCGTCCGCACGCAGCTGTCCGGCCGCCATGGCGCGAAAGGTCCGGCTCCGTTGCCGTGATGCAGGCTCGTAAGCCGATGGTGCGCCAGATGAAAGAATGTTGCGACCGGAACGCCGAATCGCGGCGTCGCTGCAAACAGATTAGGAAAAATGTCACAACGTGACCAGTTTCTTCGCATTTTTTGCGCAAATGCGACAGTCGGGAGGCATTCTTGCTTCCGCGCGCCGTACGCGGTACCCGACGCCCGCCACAGCGAAAAGGCCGCGCACGGGGCGCGGCCTTTCTCGTGTCGATCACGGCGATCGGGTGACGGGTGACGTGCTCGTCGGATGCAGCCGGGCGGCCGCGCGAGGCCGCATTCGTCAGAACTTGTGCCGCAACCCCAGCGCGACGACGACCTGGTTGCTGTTCGCCGAAGGCGTCAAGGTCCAGACGGTCGCGTTGAACGCCGGATTGCCGTTGCCGCCGCTCACGCTCTGGTAAGTGCCTTCGAGATACGCATCCGTGCGCTTCGACAGCGCGTAGTCGGCCTGCGCGACGACCTGGTTCCATTTCGGACGCGTCTGGCCCGTGCGGGTGTCGAAGCGGCCCATCGTGTACGTGTACGCGGCGGCGACGCTCAACGCGCGCGTGACGAAGTAGCGTCCGTCGATCGAGAAGTTGTCGAACACCAGCGATTCGCCTTTCAGCGGCGCGATGTTGCCGCCCTGGAGCACGCCCGTCACGCCGTCGGTGGCCGAATGCGACCACGCGGCGCCGACCGAGTGCGGCCCGAACGCATACCGGCCGGCCAGGGCCCAGATCTGCTGGTTGCCGCCCGTGATCGTCGCGGAGCCGTCGACCGTGCTCAGCGCGCCGTCCGGGTTCGGCGCGTTGCGGTCGCGGCTGATCTTCAGGTAGCCGGCGCCGAGCTTCAGCGGCCCGTTCGCATACGACACGCCCGTGCTCCACACGGCATTGTTGGAGAACTGGCCGGCCGTGTTCGAGAAGCCGACCATCGCGCCGAACGTCAGCCCGCGAACCGTCGGGCTCGTATATTTCACCGCGTTGTTGATGCGCAGGTTGCGGTTCGAATCGTCGTTGTCGTACGGGTGGACGGCGAGGTTGCCGCCCCAGCCGGGGCCGGACGCGCCGAGCGGCGTCACGAAATCGAGGATCAGGTCGTACTGGCGGCCGAAGGAAAGCGTGCCGGCCGTCTTCGAGCCCACGCCGATCCACGCCTGGCGGCCGAACAGGTCGACGCCTTTCTGCGACAGCTTGCCGGTGGTGCCCGAGAAGCCGTTTTCGAGCGCGAAGACCGCGGCCATCCCGCCGCCGAGATCCTCGCGGCCGCGCAGCCCCCAGCGCGACGCATTCAGCGCGCCGCTCGTCATCGCGACGCTGCCGCCGCCGGGCGAGCCGGCGCCGCGCGTGCGCTGGTTGGTCGAGTAGGTGATCGACGTGTCGATCAGGCCGTACAGCGTCACGCTGCTCTGCGCATTCGCGACATTCGGCACGAAGCTGCTCAGGCAGGCGGCAATGACGGTCCCCGCGACGCGTGCGCCGGCCTGCGGGTTCAGCGCGCCATCGCGCGATTGCGTGCCGAGCGGTCTAGCGGCGGGTGATCGGCAGCGCCGCGTCGGCGCCGCCGCTTCGATAGGCGGCGCGCACGG
The DNA here is from genome assembly GCF_015712225.1 of Burkholderia sp. 9775_39. Lineage (NCBI taxonomy): Bacteria > Pseudomonadati > Pseudomonadota > Betaproteobacteria > Burkholderiales > Burkholderiaceae > Burkholderia > Burkholderia sp. 9775_39. Next base: position 38,206 of record NZ_JACCQC010000019.1, read on the forward strand.
CGTTGGTCCTCGCTTCGAGCGCTGCCGGCGAGGGCCACGGTCTCAACCGGACGACCACCCGCGGCAACTCGGCCAGTTGCGCACGCAACTGCACGATCGACCGGCAGCAACGGCAGGCCGACGATTGCGCATCGGCGGCCGAGGCGGCTGCGGCCAGCCCGGCGGTCCATTCGACGCCGCGATGGCGCCTGGCCGCGTCGAGGTGCGGCAGATAGCGCGCGTCGCCCGACAACGCGATCAGCAGCGCGGCCCAGTGCGCGCCGCGCCAGCCGTGCCGCATGTCGCGTGTCAGGTCGGCCAGCAGCGCGTCGTCCAGCGCGGACAGGCTTTGCTGGCACAGATAGTGGAAGTCGAGCGGCTGGTAGCGGACCTGCGGGTAGTCGCGCAGCACATGGCGGAGTTCGGCGCCGGTAGCGACGGCGGCGGCGAGAAACCGCTCGGCGGGCGCGGGGCGGTTCAACTGCAGCGTCGGCACACCGAGGAAAAGCCGGCTGATGTCGTCGGGGTGGTAGTGCATCGCGGATATCGGGGGGATCGTTCGGGGTACGCCGTCCGGAATGCTCACTGATTGCCCGACATCAGCGCCGTGTAACGCCGCTGCATTTCGTCGGGTTCGACCGCTTCGATCGTATGCCCGATCAGCCAGTCGTAACCGAACGGATCGCGGATCCTGCCCGAACGCTCGCCGTAGAACTGGTCCTGCAGCGCGCGGGTCACGCGCGCGCCGGCCGCGACGGCGGCGGCGATCGTCGCGTCGGCGTCGTCGACATGCAGATGGAGCACCATCGGCGCGTTGCCGTCCGGGTCGAGGGCGAACAGATCGTATTCCGGGAACTCGTCGGAGATCATCAGCGTGCATGGCCCGAGCTGCAATTCCGCGTGTCCGATGCGCCCCGACGGCTCGACGAGCCGGAATTTCTCCTGCGCGCCGAATGCCTTCGCATAGAACGCGATGGCGTCTTCCGCGCTTTTGGCGCGCAGATACGGAAAGACTTCGTGAATCGCCATGGTGCCCTCCGGTGGGTGGTGTGGGTGTGGCTCGATCCTATCGGGCGTCCGGCGCCCGGTCTTGAACAAAATTGACCGCCGCGGCGACCGTGGCGGTCGTGCGTCAGCAGTCAGAGCGGTACGTGAAAACCGTTCGCGCTCGCGCGTTGCCGGTACTGTTCCGGTGACAATCCGGCGAACTCGAGGAATTCGCGATTGAAATGCGGTTGATCGGCATAGCCTGCCGCCGCCGCGGCATCGGCCCACGATGCCGGCGGCGCCGCCGACAAGCCGTCGAGCAGTTGCGCGAAGCGGCGCACGCGGCCGTAGCGTTTCGGCGGCATGCCGACCGCCTCGCAAAACTGTGCGATGAAGTGACGATGGCTGCAGCCGAGTTGCTGCACGATCGTGCGGACCGCCGTGCCACGATTCAATTGCGCGATCGATGCGGCGATGGCCGGGTCGATGCCGGTCACGCGCGGCAGCCGTGCGCTCAGCAGCGTTTCCCACAGATCCAGCCGCGCGGCGGCGGAAGCGACTTCGCCGAGCCGGTCGCGGATGCTGGCAGCGTCGGCGCCCCACAGATCGTCGAGCGACAGGTGCAGGCCGTAGAAGGCCGACGCCGGCACGCCGGTGACGAGCCGGACCGCGCCCGGACGAATCAGCGCACCGACGGTCGGCACCGGCGCGGAGACGTCCTTGAGGTACGCGCACGCCCGTGCGCCGCCGACCACGGCGACGCCGACCGTGCGGCCGGTGTCGTCTTCGACGCGGTCGAATAGCCGCAACGGCTCGGCATCGAGCCGGATCGCGATGTGTACCGCGCCGGTCGGCAGCACGCGCTCGCGGCAACGTTCGTTCCGGATCGAAAACGGCGGATACGATGCCCATACCGAGTCGATGAAGGGCCGCAGGTATCCGGCGGGACGGCGGCTGAGGATCATGTCTTGTCCCGTGTCGTGGACGGCGAACACGCCGATTCTACAAACGAATCGGGTAGGGGGCGCAAGGTCGGTTTCAACCGACGGGCACGGACGATCGGCGCACAAACGCGTCGGCGACGGGTCCGCCCACGCCGAACGACAGCCGCGAACGGTATCGGATAGCGGGTTCCGACCGGTGGCCGGCGATCCGCAAAAATGCCAGAATCGCCCGACAAACGGCGGCGCCGACCACGACGGCACGGCCGCCCGGACGACGCGACAGGAGACGACGAGTGACCCGCGATGCCATCCGCCCCCGCTCAATCCCGCCACGAGGCGCCGCGCTTGCACGGCGCGTCGGCCGCCTGCTGTTGCCGCTCTACCGGTTGCCGCAAGCGACGCGCGTCGACGAATTCGACCGGCGGCTCCTGCTGCTGCTGAACGAGCACATCGACTTCGACGGCGCATGGTTCGGCCATTCGAGCCTGCGGCCCGACGGCCCGTTGCCGCACAGCGCGTACCTGCACAATCTGCGTCCGGGCTTCATGCACGACTGGGAACAGGTCAAGCTGCGCGATCCGCTGGCGCGACTGGCGGAAACATCGTCGGAGAAGATCGTCGTCGCGTCGACGTCGACGGTTCCGCTGAACGACACGATGCGGCGGTTCTGCAAGGCGCAGGGCATCGCACAGGTGTTGTTCGCCGTGTGCGTGGACGCCGGGAATCAACGCGCCACGCACCTGTCGCTGTATCGCCGCACGCATCGCCGCTTCGACGCGGCCGACGCGAACCTGCTCGAATTCGCGATCGAGCACATGGCGTCGGCGCTCGAATGCAACCGCCTGCACTGGATGCACGCGACCGATGGCGCGACGGGCGGCGCGGCTTCCGCGCTGTTCGACGCGCATGGCGTGCTGCAGTACGCGGACGACGCGTTCCTCGCGCTCGCCGCACTCGAATGGCCGTCGTGGGATCGCACCGCCTTGCCGGACGACGCGAGAGCCCGACTGTTCGACGCCACGCCGCCGCCGCCCGCGTTGTCGGGCGCGCGTATCCGGCTGCACAGCGAACGGCTCGGCGATTACGTGCTGGTGCGCGCGCGGGCGGCCGGCGTCGGCGCCGTGCTGAGCCCGCGCGAGCTGGCGGTCGCGCGCATCTTCTGCGACGGCTGCACGTACAAGGGCGTCGCGAAACGCCTCGGCATCGCGCCGGCGACGGCGCGGCATCATCTGCGCCGCGTGTACGTGAAGCTGCGCGTGACCACGAAGAGCGAACTGATCCGCGTGCTCGACGATGACGGCGCGCTCGCGTAAGCGCGCCGCTTTTTCCCGCTGTTCGCCGCATTCCTGCCGCACGTTCCCATCGTTCATCTGAACGATTTCGGATGGTTTTTTCGCGGGCTTCAATGAAGTCGCTTCACCGCAGTCCCGCCCATCACGACATCCGTCACCCCCGACGAACGCAGGAGAACGCCCATGAATATCGAGGAATACGTACGTTACGACGCGACCGGCCTGGCCGCCGAGATCCGCGCCGGCCATGTCAGCGCCGACGAAGCGATGCAGGCGGCGAAAGCCGCCGCCGCGCGCGTCAACCCGGAAATCAACGCGATCATCGAAACCTTCGACCAGCCGCTCGAGTACGCGGCGGACGGGCCGTTCGCCGGCGTGCCGTTCCTCATCAAGGATCTCGTGCTGCATGCGGGTGGCGTCGCGAACGACGGCGGCTCGCGGCTGCTGGCCGGGCGCTACGTGCCGCCTGCCGACAGCGAGCTGATGGCGCGTTTCAAGCGCGCGGGCTTTGCGACCTTCGGCCGGACGACGACGCCCGAACTCGGCTTCAACGCGACGACGGAATCGCTGCTGCACGGGCCGACCCGCAACCCGTGGAACCCTGCGTACAGCGCCGGTGGATCGAGCGGCGGCTCGGCGGCGGCGGTGGCCGCGGGCATCGTGCCGGCCGCGCACGCGAACGACGGCGGCGGGTCGATCCGCGTGCCGGCGGCCGCCTGCGGGCTCGTGGGGCTGAAGCCGTCGCGCGGCCGTACGCCGGTCGGCCCGGACTACAACCTGCCGTTGTTCGGTCTCGGCATCGAGTTCGCCGTGACGCGCACGGTGCGCGACAGCGCGGCAATGCTCGATGCGGTCGAAGGCCCGGAGACCGGTGCGATGTTCGATATCGCGCGGCCGCACGAACGCTATGCCGACGCGATCCGCACGCCCGCACGCCGGCTGCGTGTGGCATTGGCGACGCGCATGCCCGGCGCCGGCGTCACGCATCCGGATTGCGTCGCCGCGGCCGAGCAGGTGGCGCGCACGCTCGAACAGCTCGGCCACGACGTCGACGTGGCCGTACCTGCGTACGACGCCGAAGCGCTTGCGTCGGCGAGCTGCACCGCGTGGACGGCGTTCCTTGCGTCGGCCGCGCTGGGCGCCGCCGATGCGCTCGGGCGGTCGTACGATCCGCGCGAAGTGGAAGCGTGCACGCATGCATGCATCGAGCACGGGCGCCGGCTGTCGGGGCTCGACCTGCAACGCATGCTGATGCAGTTCAATGCGCTGTCGCGCGACGTCGGCGGGTTTTTCGGCGGCTATGACGTGCTGGTCACGCCGGTCACCCGGATGCCGACGGTCGAACTCGGCCATCTCGACCAGAACGATGCGACGCTCGACGCGCGCGGCTGGTGCGACAAGCTGTTCGACTACTGTCCGTTCACGGGGCTTTTCAACATCACCGGCACGCCGGCGATTTCGCTGCCGGCCGGCTGGTCGGGCGACCGGCCCGTCGGCGTGCAGCTCGCCGGGCCGATGGGCAGCGAAGCGGTGTTGCTGCAGGTCGCGGCCACGCTGGAGCAGACGCTCGGATGGCATACGCGGCGGCCGCGCGTGCATGCAGCCGGCGGTTGATGGCCGGCGGTCGACGCGGCCGCGTGCGATGTCGCGATCGGGTGCTCGGCAGCAGCGCGCGGATGGCGAGTCGTTGTCGCAGTTGACGGGGGGTTTGTCGCGACATGTCGACGAGGTGGGCGGATGTCCGAGGCTGGGGTTGTCGCGTGAACCCGGAACGGGAGTCCACCAGGATCGGACGCAATTCCACCGGCGGCGTCACGGAGCACGGCAGAATAGGGTAGAGGGGCGCATGCCGACCGTTGTCGGCAGCGCGCCGATTCGTCAGAACTCGTCAAGTCTTCACGGCGCTCCCTATGCCCGACATCTTGCCGGCGCCCGTTGCTCGAACCATCGATGATCGCAGCCGTCGATCTGGATCAATTCGCCGAGGCAGGCCCGGCGCGCTCGCGGCTGGTAGATCTTCGGCGGTCGTTGCCGACGCGGAATCCACAAGCCAGCGTCTGTCATCAGCTTTCTGACGGTCTCCTTAGCCGGCCGGATGCCGTGGATTCCCACAGCTTCTCGCAGGCCAGCGTCGGCCCAAAATCGGCGTAGCGATCGCGGATGATCGACAGCGTCCGGTCGGCGGCGCCTGGGTCCAGACGGCGGTTGCCAGGCTTTGCCCGATGTCCCGACACCAATCCCGCCGGGCCGTGCTCCCGCAGCCGGGCGACCAGCCGGCGAATCTGCCGTGTCGTCAACTCCAGCCGTTCCGCTGCACGCCACGGCTTGAGCTTGCCGTCGGCCACGTCCTGAATGACCTTGAACCTGTCCAGCTCGCGCATCGTCATCGTGATCCGCTCCGTTGCAGCCATCGCAGCCTCCGGCGCCGGACACCCGGCGGCCGAACAGCTTACGCGGCCCGAAAGCGGACATTTCTATGTAGCCAAAAGCGGACATTTCAATCTAGCTACTACAACATAAACTGTCGATAATTCACGTTATGTAAAATTTAGTTGCTAGCGAAAACCGGTAGTTCACCGCCCGCAACGCCTATGAATGCCGCCGCCTGCCGTCACGGCGCGCAAGCCGATTTGCTCACGCTCACCGATGGCCTGTCTATCGCTCGAAGCGCCCAAACACTCCGCTGCTGCATTCGCACCGTGCGGAACTACGTCGCCGGCCGCTCGCCGATTCCGCGGCATCGCCTCGAAGTCCTGCGCTTGCTGGCGCTCGAAGCGCACAGCACAGCCCATGAATCGGCGGCAGCCTGCACGCGCGTCAACCCGCCGTCGCTGCTACGCGCGAACATCCGCGCTGGACGTTCCGCTCGATGAAATGCTGCCATGAGTCGGTGTTCATGGACACGTTCGCGACCGTGCTCGCCAAGTGGCGCGCTCGCGCTGGATCTACCGCGCGCATGGCATTCTGGGCCGCCCTGGACAGGCATCGACCCACCCGCAGATACCGCCGAAATATTTGAACTGCCGACGCAGGAAGTTCGGGCGTTGTAACGCGTGTGATATCTTCCGACCAAACGCTTTCAATTATTACGGGGTTATTTCGCATGACACGGGGTCTGTCATACGTCTGCATTTCACTCGCGCGCGCACACGATCGCCGCGCAGGAATGGTCGAGGAATTCGCGAAACAAAATATCAATGCGCGCTTCTTCGACGCCTTCGAACTCAAAGGCTGCGGCCACGGTATCCCCGGGTACGACACCGGCGCCCGCCTTCGCCGTTACGGCTGGCTGCTGTCACCGGGCGAACTCGGTTGCTATCTCAGTCATCGCGCTGTCTGGCGACAACTTGTGGAGTCGGGGAGCAACGCGTGCTGCATCATGGAGGACGACGTGGCGTTACTGGATGGCTTCAAATCCGCGACCGAAGAACTGTACGCCACGCGCGAGCACTGGGACATGGTGCGATTGATGTGGCTCAACAGACGCGAGCAAACCGAATACGCACACCTGTCGAGCGGTACAAAGCTGATGTGGATGGAAAGCCCGGTCGGTTTGCAGTGCTATATGATCACGCGCGAAGCAGCCGAAGCCATGCTCGATTACACGTCCAGGATTTTGCACGCCATCGATATCGCGTTCGATCGCAATTGGGAACACGAGCAGCGGATGTTTGTCACTGAGCCGCAATTCGTCCAGGACACCGGCGCACCGACCACGATCCTCGATCGCTCAGACGCCCGCACGCTCGTACAACGGCTGAAAGCCAAATATCACCGGAAGGTCGATCGTATAGCGGCACGCGCGTACGCCAAGAAGCACCGTCCGTCGAGTCCGATAACGCTTGACGAGCGAAAAACGATTGACGCGTGAGACCTGCGATTGAAAGCGGCGGCGCCCGGCGCGTCGGCGCGCCGTCGCCAGTCCGGGCGATCATCGAGCCGAACCCGCCCTTTCTAAACCGGCATCGAGCCGCCGACCGTCGCCCATGAACGGCGCCCCCAACTGGCATCGAGACATCCGCAAAGCGGGCGCGCCGCACGCATCACGGCGCGCCCACACTCAACCGACCGTCAGACGGCCATCACCGTCACCGACTTCGTGACGAGATACGGCTCCAGCGCTTCCGGCCCGCCTTCCGACCCGTAGCCGGAATCCTTCACGCCGCCGAACGGCATTTCCGGCCACGGCGTCGCCGGCTGGTTGATCCACAGCATCCCGACTTCGAGGCGCTGCGTCAGCAGATGCACGTTCGCGAACGAACGCGTGAACGCGTAGCCGGCCAGGCCGAACGGCAGACGGTTCGCCTCGGCGATCGCCTCCTCCAGCTTGTCGAAACCGCGAATCGCCGCAACGGGGCCGAACGGCTCGTTGTTGAACACGTCCGCTTCGAGCGGCACGTTCGCGATCACGGTCGGCGCGAAGAAGTTGCCTTCCGCGCCGATCCGCTCGCCGCCGGTTTCGATGCTCGCGCCGACCTTGCGCGCGTTGTCGACGACCGACGCCATCGCGGTCAGGCGCCGCGGGTTCGCCAGCGCGCCGAGCGTCGTGCCTTCCTCGAGGCCGTTGCCAACCTTCAGCCCTTCGGCGTGCTTGACCAGCGCGCGCGTGAATTCGTCGCGGATGCTGTTGTGCACGAGGAAGCGCGTCGGCGAAATGCACACCTGCCCCGCGTTGCGGAACTTCGCCCCGCCGGCGGCCTTCACCGCGAGCGCGACGTCCGCATCCTCGGCGACGATCACCGGCGCATGGCCGCCCAGTTCCATCGTCGCGCGCTTCATGTGCTGGCCCGCGAGCGCGGCCAGTTGCTTGCCGACCGGCGTCGAACCCGTGAACGTGACCTTGCGGATCACCGGGTGCGGAATCAGGTACGACGAGATTTCAGCCGGATCGCCGTACACGAGGCCGATCACGCCCGCCGGCACGCCCGCATCGACGAACGCGCGCAGCAGCGCGGCCGGCGATGCCGGGGTTTCTTCCGGCGCCTTCACGAGGAACGAACAGCCGGTCGCGAGCGCGGCGCTCAGCTTGCGCACGACCTGGTTGACCGGGAAATTCCACGGCGTGAACGCCGCGACCGGGCCGACCGGCTCCTTCACGACCGTCTGCTGCGCGCCGAGGTTGCGCGGCGGCACGATCCGGCCGTACACGCGGCGGCCTTCGTCCGCGAACCATTCGATGATGTCGGCCGCCGACAGCACTTCGACGCGTGCTTCGGTGAGCGGCTTGCCCTGCTCCTGCGTCATCAGCTGTGCAATCGTGTCCGCGCGTTCGCGCACCAGCGCGGCCGCCTTGCGCATCGTCGCCGCGCGCTCGTGCGCGGGCACCTTGCGCCATGCCTCGAAGCCGCGCTGCGCGGCGGCGAGCGCGCGGTCGAGATCGGCGATGCCCGCGTGGGCCACCTTGCCGATCGGCTTGCCGGTCGCCGGGTTCACGACGTCGATCGTCTTGCCGCTCGCGGCGTCGACCCACTCGCCGTCGATCAGCAGTTGCGTATCCGTATAAGTCACGTTAGCCATCCAGACACCCCTACATTGCGTCGATAAAACGCGCGCTGCCGCGAACGGCCACGCGCCGGTTGACAGAAAAAGCCGAGCCGCCGGGGCAGGCACGCACCCGGCGGCATCGACGGCAGGCACGCCGGCCTGCTCTCGTTTCGCGGCGCGCCGCGCTCAGTGCGCGGCCGCCGTCGCCTTGCGAAGTTTCGCGACGTCCGCCGCCTGCACGGCCGGCGCGCCGTTGTTCCAGCCGGCGCGCATGAACGTCAGCACGTCGGCGACCTGCTGGTCGTTCAACTGGTTCGAGAACGCCGGCATCGGATACGCGGACGGCACGCCACCGATCACGAGCGTGTCGCTGCCGTTCAGCGTCACGTTGATCAGCGACGATGCATCGGCCTCAAGCACGTTCGGATTGCCGGCGAGCGGCGCGAGCAACGGTGCATAGCCGCGCCCGTCCGCCCCGTGGCAATGCAGGCAGTAAGCGTTATACACCTTCGCGCCCGGATCGGCTGCCGGCCGGCCCAGCGCGACCTGCGTCGCCTTCGGATCATAGCGGTACGGCGGCGCGCCCGTGCCGCCTGCCGCCGGCAGCGATTTCAGGTAGCGCGAGATGGAAGCCAGATCGTCGTCGGTCAGTTCCTGCGTGCTGTGGTTGATCACGCTCACCATCGAGCCGAACGCGGTCGCGTGCTGGTTCGCGCCGGTCTTCAGGAACTGCGCGACGTCGGCCTCGTTCCAGCGGCCGAGCCCGGTGTTGTGCTCGCCGGTCAGGTTCGACGCGAACCAGTTGTCGATCGACGCGCCGGACAGGAACGCCGCGCCGCTTTCGTCGAGCGCCTTCTCCTGGAAGCCGACACCGCGCGGCGTGTGGCACGACCCGCAGTGCCCGAGCCCCTGCACGAGATACGCGCCGCGGTTCCACATCGCGTCCTTGGCCGGCTTGTCCGCGTACGGCGTCGTGTCGAGGAACACCGCGTTCCACAACGCGAGCGGCCAGCGCATGTTGAGCGGCCACGGGATGTCGGACGGCCGGTTCGCCTGCTTCACCGGTTCGACGCCGTGCATGAAGTACGCATACAGAGCCTTCACGTCGTCGTCCTTCAGCTTCGCGTACGACGGATACGGCATCGCCGGATACAGGTTGTGACCGTCCTTCGCGACGCCCTTGCGCAACGCGCCGGCGAAATCCGCTTCGGTATAGCCGCCGATACCTGTCTCCGGGTCGGGCGTGATGTTGGTCGTGTAGATCGCGCCCATCGGCGTGACCATCTTCAGGCCGCCCGCGAACGGCGTGCCGCGCGGCGCGGTATGGCACGCGACGCAGTCGCCGGCTTTCGCGAGATACGCGCCGCGCGCGACGAGTGCGCTGTCGGCGGGCGCCGGCTGCGCGGCATGCGCGGCCGTGCCCCCCACCAGTGCGGACAGCGCGAGCAACGACGCGCGGAGCGTGTTCAGGTTCAGGGTGAGATGTCGCATGATGTTCCCCTCCCCTCAGGCCGTTTTCAGCTGGTTGCCGACCGGCAGCTTGCGCAGCCGCGTGCCGGTGGCCGCGAAGATCGCGTTCGACAGCGCCGCCGCGGTCGCGGCCGTGCCCGGCTCGCCGATCCCGCCCGGCGCTTCGCCGCTTTTCACCAGGTGGACTTCGATTGGCGGCACCTCGTTGATGCGCATCATCCGGTAGTCGGTGAAGTTGGTCTGCACGACGCGGCCGTCCTCGATCGTGATCTCGCCGTACAGCGCGCCCGTGATCCCGAAGATGATGCCGCCCTGCACCTGCGCCTCGATCGTGTTCGGATTGACGAACATCCCGCAATCGACCGCGCACACGGCGCGCTTGACCTGCACCTCGCCGCCGTCCACCGCGACGTCGATGACGATCGAGAAGAAGCTGCCGAACGCGTGCATCACCGAGACGCCGCGACCTTGCCCCTTCGGCAGCGGCGCGCCCCAGCCGGCCGCCTTCGTCGCGACGTCGAGCACGTTGCGGGCGCGCGGCGTCTTGTCGAGCAACGCGCGGCGGTATTGCACCGGGTCGGTCTTGGTCTGCGCGGCCAGTTCGTCGATGAAGCTCTCGACGACGAACGTGCCGCGCGTCGGCCCGACGCCGCGCCAGAACGCGGTCGGCACGTGGCGCGGCTCCTGGCGCACGTAGTCGACGAGCTGGTTCGGCAGGTCGTACGGCAGTTCGGCCGCAACCTCGACCGCGTCGGGATCGACGCCGTCCTTGAACGCGGGCGGCGCGAAGCGCGCCATGATCGACGAGCCGACGATCCGGTGCTGCCACGCGACCGGCTTGCCGTTCGCGTCGAGGCCGGCGGAGATCTTGTCGTAGTAGCACGGCCGGTACATGTCGTGCTGCACGTCTTCCTCGCGCGTCCAGATCACCTTCACCGGCGCGTTGACCTGTTTGCCGACCTTCACGGCCTGGCCGACCATGTCGGTTTCGAGCCGTCGGCCGAACCCGCCGCCGAGCAGGTGGTTGTGCACGACGATCTTGTCCGGCGGCAGCCCGGTCAGTTGCTGCGCCGTGTCGCGTGCGCGGGCCGGCACCTGCGTGCCGACCCAGATCTCGCAGCCGTCGCCGTGCACGTGCACCGTGCAGTTCACGGGCTCCATCGTTGCGTGGGCGAGCAGCGGCTGTTCGTAGACGGCGTCGACGCGCGTCTTCGCGTTCGCGAACGCCTTGCCGACGTCACCCTCCTTGCGTGCGACCGCGCCCTTGCCGTTCGCCGCCGCCTGCGCGAGATCCGCGAACAGATCCTTCGTCGACACCTTCGCGCCCGCGCCTTCGTTCCACTCCACGACGAGCGCCGACGCACCGCGCTTCGCGGCCCACGTGTGATCGCCGACCACCGCGACCGCGTTGTCGACGCGCACGACCTGGCGCACGCCGGGGATCTTCCTCGCGGCCGTGTCGTCGACGCTCGCGACCGTGCCGCCGAACACCGGGCTGTTCACGATCACCGCATACAGCATGCCGGGCAGGCGCACGTCGAGCCCGAACTGCGCGGTGCCGTCGACTTTCTCCGGCGAATCGAGGCGCTTCGCGGGCGTGCCGATCAGCTTGAAATCCGCCGGCTGCTTCAGCGCGACGTCCTTCGGCACCGGCAGCTTCGCCGCGGCGTCGGCCAACTGGCCGTACGATGCACGCCGGCCGCTCGGCGGATGCTGCACCTCGCCGTTCGCCGCGCGGCAAGTGGCCGGATCGACGTTCCATTGTTTCGCGGCGGCCGTGACCAGCAGCGTGCGCGCGGTGGCGCCCGCGCGGCGCATCGGTTCCCACGCGTAGCGCACCGACGTCGAGCCGCCGGTGAGCTGGCCGCCGAGCAACGGATCGAGGAACAGTTTCTCGTTCGGCGGCGCATGATCGAGCGTCACGCTCGACAGCGGCACTTCGAGTTCTTCCGCGATCAGCATCGGCAGCGCCGTGTAGACGCCCTGCCCCATCTCGACCTTCGGCATCACCAGCGTGACCTTGCCGGCGCGGTCGATCTGCACGAAGGCGTTCGGCGCGAACACGCCGGGCGCCGCGGGTTCGGCCGCGTCGCCGCCGATCACCGAACGGCGTGCATCGTCGCCCGCGGCCGGCAGGCTGAAGCCGAGCAGCAAGCCGCCGCCGGCCGCGGCACCGAGCGACATGCCGAGTTTCAGAAACCCGCGGCGCGACACGCCCGCGCCGGCCCGGCCTGCTTCGAGGAGTCCTCGCGACATGTCAGACCTCCTTCGCGGCTTGCTTGACCGCGGCGCGAATCCGGTTGTACGTGCCGCAGCGGCAGATGTTGCCGGCCATGGCCGCGTCGATGTCGGCGTCGCTCGGGTTCGGGTTCGATGCGATCAGCGCGGTAGCGGCCATCACCTGCCCCGACTGGCAGTAGCCGCACTGGACGACGTCGAGCTCGCGCCAGGCCTGCTGGACCTTGTGGCCGGCCGGTGTCGCGCCGACGGCTTCGATCGTCGTGATCTTGCGGCCCGCGACCGCGGCGACCGGCAGCACGCACGAACGCGCGGCGACACCGTCGAGATGCACGGTACACGCGCCGCATTGCGCGATCCCGCAGCCGAACTTGGTGCCGGTGAGGCCGACGACGTCGCGCAGCACCCAGAGCAAGGGCATGTCGTCGGGGGCGTCGACCGAGCGGTTTTCGCCGTTGATGTTGAGGGTGATCATTCAGCCTCCGGGGCCGTTGTATTGGGGAAGCGGCGCGAACGAGGCGCGCTGCGCCGTGTGGTCGTCGTCATCGCCGTTGCGTCGTGCGCAACGGGTGCCGCGCGGCCCGGGTGCGGGCGGGCCGCGGCGGTGGTGTGGCGTGCTGCGTCGTTACTCGGCCACGTCGATGCCCGACAGCACCTTGATGACCGGCGGTGCGGTGAACCAGTCGGCCGACTTCGTGCGGAATTCGCCGAAATACGGGCTCGCGAGGTGTGCGTCGAATGCCGCCTGATCGTCGTAGATCTCGTACAGATGCAGGTTCGGCGAACCGTCCTGTTCGCGGAACAGGTCGTAGCGCCGGTTGCCCGGTTCGGTGCGCGTCTTGGCGACCATGCTGCGCAGCTCGGCCTCGGCGGCCTGCGCGTGTTCGGGTTTCAGGAACAGCGAAGCAATCACGTGAAGCGCCATTTTTTCACTCCTTTGCAAACGGAAACGAGCATGCCACAAGCCGGCGTCGAGCGACGCCAGCGTGCAACGGTGGTAGGTGGTCGAGCGGAGGGATCAGGCCAGCTCGTCCGGGCCGACACGCACGACGACCTTGCCGAAATTCTTGCCGGCGAGCAAGCCGATCAGCGCTTGCGGCGCGTCGGCGAGATCGGGGACGACGTCCTCGAGCGTCTTCACCTTGCCCTGCGCGACCCATTCGCTCATGTCCTTCAGGAACGGCGCATAGCCGCTCGCATAGTGATCGAGGATGATGAAACCCTGCACGCGGATGCGCTTGCGCAGGATCGCCCCCATCAGCGCCGGCACCCGATCACGGCCGGTCGACAGCGCCTTGTCGTCGTAGGCCGCGTCGTTGTAATGCGCGATGATCCCGCAGACGGGCACGCGCGCATGGTCGTTCAGCAACGGCCACACCGCATCGAACACCGCGCCGCCAACGTTCTCGAAATAGACGTCGATGCCGTTCGGGCACGCGTCCTTCAGCTTCGCGGCAAACGCCGGATCGTGGTGGTCGACGCATGCGTCGAAGCCGAGCGTGCCGGTCACGTACGCGCACTTGTCGGCGCCGCCCGCGACGCCGACCACGCGGCAACCCTTCAGCTTCGCGATCTGGCCGACCACGGCGCCGACCGCGCCGCTCGCGGCCGCGACGACCACGGTTTCGCCGGCCTTCGGTTCGCCGATCTTCAGCAGCCCCGTGTACGCGGTGAAGCCCGGCATGCCGAGCACGCCGAGCGCGTACGACGGATGCGCGAAGTCGCGGCCGAGCGGGATCAGGTCGCGTCCGTCGGACAGCGCGTAGTCCTGCCAGCCGGCTCCGGCGACGACCAGATCGCCTTCGCGAAACGCCGGCAGGTTCGACGACACCACGCGGCTGACCGTGCCGCCGACCATCGGCTGGCCCAGTTCGGCCGGCGGCGCATACGACGGCGCGTCGCTCATCCGGCCGCGCATGTACGGGTCGAGCGACAACCAGACGGTGCGCAGCAGCACCTGACCGGGGCCGGGCACCGGCACGTCACTCGTTTCGGCGCGGAAGTTGTCCGGCGTCGGTGCGCCGACCGGGCGCGAATTCAGGATGATCTGGCGGTTTGCGGTCTTGCTTTGCGGCATGTGAGCCTCCGTCAACAGGAATGAACGTGCTTCGTGGGCACGATCGGATCAGGGATGGACCAGCAGGAAGTGCACGCCCGTGGCGGCATCGGCGGTCGGGCCGGTGCGCTCGCAGGCAGGCGGTGGGAACGATCGGGACAGCGTAACGCAGCGTGAAGCGTTCGTCATGAAGGATTGAGTAGACCAGTCGTCTAGAATCAGGGCAAAAACAAGGCGCGCCCAGGCGCGCCCGGATTACGACTGCGCTCCGTCGTGCGCGGCCGGCGGCAGGTTCAGCATGCGCCGCGTTTCGGCCATCGCCCTTTCGAGCGGTTTGCGGTTGCGGTGAATCTTTTCCAGCAGCGTCGCGCCCAGCCACAGCTCGTACAGGATCGCGGCCGTGTACGACGGATCGTCGACGCCGCTCAGCGACCCGTCGGCGAGCCCGCCTTCGATGCCGCCCGCAAGCCGCTCGATGATCTGGCTGGTGCCGCGCCGCAATACCGCGCGCATCGCTTCCGACAGATCCGACACTTCCGCGCCGAGCTTCACCGCGAGGCACTTGCCTTCCGGATCGTCCGCACATTGCGTGTGCAGCCAGTTGCCCCAGTACGTCATCAGGCGCTCGGCGCCCGTGCCGGCCTGGTGCTTGAGCAGGTTGTCGAGATGCGCGAGATAGCCTTCGAAATACGATTCGAGCAGCGCTTCGCCGAATGCCTCTTTCGAGCCGAAGTAATGGTAGAACGAGCCCTTCGGGATGCCCGCCGCGGCGAGAATCTCGTTCAGACCGACCGCCGAAAACCCCTTGTGGAGCATGATCGGCTTCGCGATGTTCAGGATGTGCTGGCGGACTTCGGCGCCTGAAGATGCATTCATGATGGCGTATGGTAGCAACGATTAGACCGGTCGTCTAGTAACGTCGAACCGGCATGTTGAGCGGCACTTTACCCGATCCCCGTCGCGCACCCAATGCCTGGCCGGCGCTCCCCTCGCCCGCCCGGGCCGTCCGCGCGCGGCGCGTCACATCGGCGACTCGGTTTCGTCGCAGGCATTTCATCGATCTCCCGCATAAATACGCGCGGCGCATGTGCCGGCGACCGCGAGGACGCAGCCGGCATTGCACACGTGTGCAATGCGCCGGACCGTTACCGCCTCTCGAACCCGTGACCAGGAACGCCCCATGACCGCTTCGAAACCCGTCCGCCCGACCGCGCCGAACCGCCGGCGCTTCATCCAGCGCGGCGCCGCGCTGACTCTGTCGCCGCTCGTCGGCTCGCTGGCTGCCTGCGGCGGCGACGGCAGCCCGGCCGCCGCGTCGTCGTTCGCCGCCACCGGCGCCGCCGATACGTCCGCCCGCAGCTACGGCATCGGCGATCGCTCGATCACGATCAACGTCGTCAACGCGATTCCGTCGACCACGCTCGCGTTCGGCAATGCGGCGAGCCAGAGCGGCTCGACGCCGCAGGCGTCGCAAAGTTTGATCGCGACCGGGCAATCGACCGCCGTCAGCGCGTCGAACAGCTGGGGCGATTGCACGGGATCGTTCAGCCTCGCCGGCGGCGACGCATCGTTCGCGATCGCGTACACGCATCCGTTCGGGTCGCAGCCGACCACCGTCAGCGTCACGCCGTCGGCCGGCTACGTGTCGGGCGCCGACGCCGCGACGTTTCCCGGCCACGACTCGGTCGCGAATCTCAACCTGTATCGCGGCGTCGCGACCGCGAACGGCGCATGGGTCGTCCCGCTCGCGCAACTCGCGACGCCGCCGGCCAACAACTGCCAGGATTTCGCGAACAGCATGTTCGGCAGCAACGTGCGCACGGCCGCGGCGATCCGGTCCGCGTATCAGGGCACGGGCTCGCTCGGCTACGTGCCGCCCGCCGACTTCACCGGCGGCCAGCTCGCGGGCTTCGTCGCGCAATGGGTGCGACGCTGGCAGGACGGCGCGTCGTACACCGTGCTGCCCGGCGCCGATGCGCAATTGATCGATGCGCTGAAGCAGTACGTGTCGAGCGCGTCGAACGCGGGCCCGCTGACGATGTGGGTGCCGCAGATCGCGTGGCAGGCCGGCTCCGACCCGGCGGTTTTCTCGCTGACCGGCTATCGCGCGTTCCCGTTCGTCGACGCGCAAGGCAACTGGAACGCGGCCACGCTGTCCGCGTTCCTGACGCTGCTGGCGGCCGGTTCGCACCTCGTCGCGATCAGCGCGACCAGCGACCTGCCGGCGGGCGTCACGATGCAGGCCTTCGACAGTTTCATGGGGGCGAGCGGGCTGGCGACGTCGACGGATATCGGCAATTCGCACTACGCATCGGTCGTGAACACGACGGGCCGCTATTACCTGAGCGTCGGCAACGATTTCGCGCCGGCGAATTGCGGGCTGATCCTGTCGTTTCTGTACGGGCGCACGGTGAACAACCTGCTCGCGGGCGCCGGCACGTACAACACGTTCATCCAGCTCGAAGGCTGGCAGGCCGGCGGCTCGCGCCACAACGCCGACTACGCGACGTATCAGCAGACGTTGTGGAACATCTCGACGTACGGCGCATCCGCGTACAGCGAGAAGCGCGCGACGTCGATCTTCCTTGCGCCCGCCGGCTGGACGCCGCAGGTCTATCAGACGACGCGGATGATGCCGTACGTCGGCGCGTATGCGCAGTCGAACGGCACGCCGCAAGGCTGGCTGAACACGTCGCTCGTGACGATTCCGGCGGACGCGCCGCCGCTGCCGTCGCGGTATGTGGGGAGTTGAGCGGGGCGCAGCGGCCGGCGGTCGGTCGGGCCGGCCGCTCGCGCCACGTCGCTTCGCGCATGCGGCGCCGATCGGACCTGCAGTCAGCGCGGCGCTTCGTCGGCGCGCTTTCTCATGCGTGCCCGCCGCTCGCTCCGTTCGGCGGCCGGGACGGCCTTGA
The DNA here is from genome assembly GCF_015712225.1 of Burkholderia sp. 9775_39. NCBI lineage: Bacteria > Pseudomonadati > Pseudomonadota > Betaproteobacteria > Burkholderiales > Burkholderiaceae > Burkholderia > Burkholderia sp. 9775_39. The sequence goes on from NZ_JACCQC010000019.1 coordinate 55,568, forward strand.
CGCCGCGCAACGGCGGCCGGCGCACGAGCGCCGCCATCTCGCGCCTCAGCGCGTCGAGCTCGTTGCTGCGCGCCGCATCGGTCGCCAGGGCGCCGTCGAGCTGCCCCTGAAGCACGCCGCAGCGATGCAACGCGTCGCCGAGTTGCGCCTGTAGCGCGGCCATGTCCTTCCGCTGCTGCGCATCGCGCTGTTCCGCGCGCGATGTCGCTGCGTCGAGTTCCTTTTGCAATCGTGCGGCCGCGAGCCGCTCGCGATCGATTTCCTGAAGCGCCCGCTTCTCCGATGCGCGCAGGCGTGCCTCGGCGCGGCCCGCGTCGTCGCGCAACCGGTCGAGCTGGGTGGTGAAATCCGCGCAGGCTTCGGCGAGTGCGCGATCGGCCTCCGCGTTGTCGGCTGTCAGGCGTTCGATATCCGCTTGCAGCGCTTGCCGCGATGCATCGTCCGCCGCCCTCGCCTGCTCCAGTTCCTGAATGCGGACCTGCGCGGCCAGCAGCGCGGTCGTGCGTTGCTCCAGCGCGGTTTCGGTGCGGGCCAGTTCGGCCTGCAACGTCGCGACTTCCGCTTGCGCCGCGGCCCGCTGGGCTTCGACTTCCGCGCGCAGCGAGTCGAGTGCGGCGGCCGCGTCGGTACTCGACCGGTTCCACAGCGCCGCGACCAGTTCGCCTGCCGCGGCCTGCAGATCGGCCGGCAGGTCCGGGTGCTCGATGCGCACGCGGCTCTTTTCCCGCAGCTCGGCCCAGAACTCGGCCAGGACGGCCGTCGGCGTGCTCATGCTGCCCTTGCGGACGAGCTGGTACAGGCGGTTCGCCGTCGGCGTGATGCCGAAGCGGAAGAACAGCAACGCGCAGGCTTCGCGGTACAGCTCGCGGGTTTTCGGGAAGTCGGCCTTGAGGCGCTCGATTTCGGCGGTCAGGCGGGGTTCGTCGGCGGCGAGATCGGACATGGCGGGGTTTCGTCGGGAATTTTATAAATAATATAACGTAAACCGTTAGATATCCAATCATTCGCCAATTAAGTTTTGACATTATTTCTATAATGTCGAGTGCGATGGTTCATGGCCTCGCATGTGCCATCGCGGGAGCTGTTGGCCGCCTCGTCTTCACCCCAACGTGGTTGCCCGGCAAAAACGCCGCTGCAACCGCCGCGAAAAAACGTCAACATGGCGCGATTGAAAGCTGGCCGCCCTGCTTTGCCGGGGCAACGGTAAAAGACAGAAGAACGAGGAGCCCGCGTTGCGCACATTCCGGATCGGCTTTCGCGGCTTGTTCGTCAAGCTCGTACCGACGTTCATCGTCGTGGGGTTCGTCGCGATGGTGCTGTCGTCGGTGCTGACGAGCGTGTTGTGGCGCACGCATGCCGAAAGCGACATTCGCCGTTTTCTCGGCAATCTCGATCGCCCTGCACTGGCCGCCGCGACCGGCGCCGTCGACTTGCGCGACCCGGTCGCCTGCCGCGCCGCGGCCGACGCGATGTTCTGGCAGATCGCACGAATCGGCGCGCGCGACGTGATGGATTTCGCGCCGATGATGGGCTTCTTCGGCGCCGGCCGGCTGCAGGTGCGCATCGCGCAGCCGGATGGCGCGGGATGCGAAACGTCGCCGGCCGCGTCGCCGCTGCTGTCCGATGCGTTCGCGGCGACACCGGCCGACCCGGCCGCGCCCGACACGATGCTGCATCGTGACGGCGACTGGGCCATCGTCACGCGCATCGCGCTGGCCGGCGGCGCGATCGCGCGGATCGGCGTCCATTACTGGCCGGGCTGGCAACTCCACTACGAGATCGCGGACGACGCCTCGGCCTACGACCTGATCCGCACCGTGCTGTATCTCGGTGCGATGGGCGCGAGCTTCGCGGGCTTGCTCGTCTGGTTGCTGGTGCGGCGCGTGCGGCGGATGACGGCGGCGGCCGACCGCTGGGCGGCCGGCGACCTGTCGGCGCGGATCGCCGATGCGTCGCGCGACGAACTCGGCGCGCTGGCCGCGCATTTCAACCGGATGGCCGATGCGCTCGCGCGGGCGTTCGGCATGCAGAAGGCGCTCGCGGTATCGGTCGAGCGCACGCGCATCGCCCGCGACCTGCACGACACCGCGAAGCAGCGCAGCTTCGTGCTCGGCCTCAAGCTGACCGAGCTGGAATACGAGGCGCAGCGTCATCCCGACCTGTTGCCGACCGTCGGCGCGGCGCGGCGTCTGGCCGATCACCTGCAGCAGGATCTCGACAACGTGGTGACCGGCTTCAGCCTGCCCGCGATTGCCGAGGACGGCCTGCGTGCGGCCGTTTCGCACGCGGTGCGCGACTTGCTGGCCGGCTCGGGCATCGCGTGGTCGCTCGACCTGCCGGATGCCGCGGCGTGCACGCTCGATGCCGATCCGGCGGCCGCGCACGAGTTGCTGATGATCACGCACGAGGCGGTCGCGAATGCGCTGCGCCATAGCGGCTGTCGCCGCATCGACATCGCGTGCGAACCGGGCGACGCGGGTCACGCATCGGCCGCCCGTCCGCCGGCACACTGGCGATGGAGCGTGCGCGACGACGGCGCCGGTTTCGACCCGGCCGCCGTGCCCGTCGGCATGGGGCTCGGCAATTTGCGCTGGCGCGCGGACGCGCTGCCCGGCGGCAGGCTCGACATCGTGTCGGGCGCGGACGGCACGCGCGTGACCGTCCATTTCAATCCGATGGAGACCACATGACCACCATCCTCGTTGCCGACGATCACGCGGTCGTGCGCGAAGGCATCCGTGGCCTGTTGCGGCTCGATGCGTCGTTCGAGATCGTCGCGGAAACGGACGACGGCGCGTCCACGGTCGAGCAGGTACGCGTGCATCGTCCCGACGTGCTGTTGCTCGACCTGATGATGCCCGGCATGGGCCACGCCGGCGTGCCGGCGGTGATTCGTGCGATTCGGGCGGCCAGCGGCGACACGCACATCATGGTGCTGACGTCGTCCGACGACGATGCGCTGGCACTGGCCGCGATCGACGCCGGCGCCGATTCGTTCCTGCTGAAATCGATGCGCGGCGAGCGTTTGCTGCAAGCGATCCATGCGGCCGTCCACGGCGAACCGACGCTGCACCCCGGCATCGCGCAGCGCATGATCGGTGCGTTGCGCAAGCCGCCGCGCAACCCGTTCGCCGCATTGACCGCGCGCGAGCTCGAAGTGCTGCGCTGCCTGGCCGAGGGCGGCAGCAACGCGCGCATCGCCGCGACGCTCGGCATCACGGAAAAGACGGTCAAGACGCATCTCGGCAACGTGATGTCGAAACTGCATCTGTCCGACCGCACGCAGGCCGTCGCGCTCGCGTGGCGCGAAGGATTGATGGCGCCGAAAACCTGACGTCGCCGGGCGGCCAGTGCCGGCCGCGCGTCGACCGCGCTTCCCCGTATCTACGACTTTCGTCGGATCCTTTCCGTCGCCAGCGCGCGACCTTCGCCCGATGCGCGGCGCGGCCGGCGTCCCTAAAGTGGCGCTGTCGCGCGATTCCGCGCATTCGTTACGGCGAAAACATGAGACCTGCCTGGCTGTTGTGCCTTCCCGTCGCGCTGGCGGCATGCGCGCCGCTCGAACCTTCCGCCGCGGGGCGCGACGTGCGCATCGTCACGAGCGACCCCGGCGGCACCTGCCGCCACCTCGGCGACGTGACCGGCAGCCGCGGCAACTTCCTGATCGGCGGCTTCATCCCCGATGCGACGCTCGAAACCGGGGCGCGCAACGACCTGAAGACCCGCGCGGCCGCGCTCGGCGGCAACGTCGTGGTGCTGCTCACGCAGCGCGGCGTGCAAAGCGGCAGTTTCGACGGTACCGACGGCGGCTACCTGCGGCAGACCGGCGTCACGCTGACCGGCAGCGTGTATCGCTGCCCGGGCGCCGGGGCGTGACGATGCGTGCCTTCGCCACCCTGATATGGAGCCTCGGTATCTCCGGCTGGCTGCCCGGCTGCGGCGGCGACGGCAACGAGCCCGTCGTGCCGGGCGGGCTGCCGTCCGCGCCGCCCGAGATGCTGCGCGCCGCGTGGCAGGACGGCGCGTTCGTGCCGCAGACACACGGTATCTGGGCGCTTGCCGGCACCGGCGCGATCGCCGAGATCGGGCCGCACGGCGCGGTCATCTACAACACGACGCGCACCGGCAACCTGTGCTGGCGCGATCCCGCGTATAACGCGAGCACGGCGGCCGTCTCCGGCCTGATCGGGATGTATGCACGCTGGCGCGGCGGCATGGTCTTCACCGACTCGCCGGACGGCATGCAGCTGCATGCGCGCCCGCTGGCTGCGCTGCCCGACGCGTGTCGCATGACGGGCAACGGCGCGCCGTCGCCGCTCGCGACGTATGACGCGGTCGCCGCCCTGCTGCTCGACTTCCATTCGTTCGCGGCCGACTACGGCATCGACTGGGCCGCGCGTATCGCGCGACTGCGCCCGCAGGCCGCCGCCGCCGGCAGCGACGCGGCGCTCGGGCCCGTGCTCGATGCGCTGCTCGGCGCACCGGTCGATGCGCATACCAGCATCAGCGACGAAAACGATTCGTTCACGCTCGGCTGGCGCGACGAAAACGCGCCGCAGCAGACCTTCCGCCGGTTGCGGCATGCGTGGATGCAAGAGGCACCCGCTACGTCGTTTCCGGCCTGGCTCGGTGTGTGGCACGCGCGGCAAACGCAGGCGCGGCTCGGCCTCCTGCGCGCCGATGCGCGCGGCATCGAATTCGACGGCAGCCTGGTCTGGGGCGTGCTCGACGGCAATATTGGCTATCTCGCGATCGACCGGATGGGCGGCTTTGCGGGCGGCCCGATCGCCGACATCGAGCAGGACCGGGCCCGGCTCGCCGCCACGCTCGATGTCGTGCTCCAGCGGCTCGGGCAGACGCATGCGCTCGTGCTCGACCTCGCGTTCAACCAGGGCGGCGCGGCGCAGATCGCGCACGACATCGCCGCGCGCTTCGCCGACCGCAAGCGGCTCGCCTATACGCGTGCGCTCCCGCAGGCGGCCGGCATCGCGCCGCAGCGATTCCATGTCGAACCGGGCGGCGCCGTGCGCTATGCGAAGCCCGTCGTCGTGCTGACGAGCGACGTGACCGTCAGCGCCGGCGAATACCTGACGCTGATGATGCGCACGCTGCCGCACGCGATCCAGGCCGGCCAGACCACGCAGGGTGCGCTGTCCGGCGGCTTCGGCAAAGGGTTGCCGAACGGCTGGATGATGGGCATCGCGAATCATGTGACGCGCGATGCAGCCGGCGTGTCATACGAAGCACGCGGAATCCGGCCCGACGCGGAATTCGACGTGATTCCGGACGATGCGTCGGACTCGGGTTACGGCCGCGCCGTGTTGCGCGCCGCGGCGCTTGCCGGCGAAGCCGCGCTGTCGCACCGGACCCGGCGCACCATGCGCGACCGACCCAACCACCGCGCGCGAGGGCGGCCCGAAGCGCGACGCATCACGGCGCGGGCCTTTAACGGCCCGACGCGGCTTCCCTGAAGAAATCGAGCAACTGGCGTGTCAGGAAGGCCGGATTCTCGTCCGACAGCCAATGGCCCGTATTCGGCGCAACGGCTCCGCGAACGTCCAGCGCCAGCTCCCTCGCCATGTCGAGTTCCTTGGCGCCGTTGCTCTTGTCGCCCGCGAGCGCCAGCACCGGCATCGGGAGCTTGTGCTTCATGAACGCCTTGAACCGCGTCTCGTCCTGCGGAAACGCGCGATAGAGTTCGAACCCGGCGCGTAGCGCGCCCGGCGCCGCGTAAGCGTCGGCGTAGACGGCGATATCGTCGTTCGACAGCGCGACGTGGGTTCGCTTCTTGTAGAAATCGAGGATGTACGCGCGCTCCTTGCCCGCAATCAGCATTTCCGCGATATCGCGCTGCTGATGCAAGCCGAAATGCCAGATCTGCGGATCGGCGCTGGCCTTCGCTTCGTCCCAGATACGCGTGCCCGGCACCGGAACGTCGAGCATCGCAAGTTTCACGATCTCGGTCGGCCATTGCGCGGCGTACGCATAGGCCACCATCAGGCCGATGTCGCGGCCGACGAGGTGGATGCGCGTCGCGCCGAGCTGGTGAACGAGGGCGCGGATGTCACCCGCCATCGACGCCTTGTCGTAGCCGCCGAGCGGCTTGTCGGATTCGCCCGCGCCGCGGTAATCGACCGCGACGACCCGATACCCGTCTTCGGCGAGTGCCGGCATCACGTGACGCCACGTGTACCAGGTTTGCGGCCAGCCGTGCAGCAGGACCACCATCTCGCCGTCGTCCGGGCCGCCGGTCACGTAATGGAGTCGGACGTCGTCGAGCTGCGCATAGCGTCGGCTGAAGCGCCGCTCGAAACCGGCCGGCAGGCCCGGCGCCGGCATCCCTGGCATCGATTGTTCGGATCGTTCGTTCTGCATGGCGTCATCCGTTGCTGTGTCGGTCGCCCAGCCTGTCGACCTGCTTCACGCCCCGGAGCAGCCATGGCCGAAGTTGCCTCGTGAGGAGCGGCATGATGATCCAGGTCAGCGATGCGGTCAGCAGCGCGGAGCTGAGCGCGAGTTGGACAGGACGCTCCGACGCTGGCAGGAGCGCGTTCAGTAGGTACGTGATCGACAGCAGGGCCGGATAAACGGCCAGCCACGTCACGAGAAACGTTTTCCACTTCGGTGTAGCGGGCTTGCCGGCGATCGCGAACCACGCATCCATGCCGACCGCGGCATCGCGATGCTCGTCCGATATCGTGTCGCCCTTCGCCACCAGCTTTCGTCGCTCCGCGGAGGCCTCCCACGCATGCAGGTGCGCCGGCGAGTCGAACCGATAAATCAGGTAGTTGATGCCGCTGGAATCGCTCAGGCGAACGTTTCCGAGGTGCCCCGGGTAACGCCGCGCCGCCGCGTCGATCTCGCGCGCCCAGCGATCGAATTGCCTTTCCCGTCCCGGATGAACGACGCGACCGACGACGATCGTGCTGGACTCACGCATCGTGTCGGGTGGGTGAAGGTGCTGGCTGTCGTGCATTGAGGCGCTCACGGGAGTGGGCGGTGAATTTCGTCGCCCGGCAACTGCCGGTGGCGGCCGGGAAAACCTCGGATACGCGGTCCGGGCGAACCTGCCGGGCTGTCGCGAAAGCAAACCGCGATCCCGCTCGCAAGCCGGCCGCGTCACTCATTGCGCTTCGGCGCTCCATCGGGCGGCCTGCGGCGACGGCGCGGCAGCGTCATCCGATGCCAGCGAATCCGCTACCAAATGAACGTGCGCTGTAATTTTTTCAGCGCGATCGAAAGCGGTGAGCGCGACGGGTGACCGGTCAGCGGATCGCCATGCGCCGAATCCTCGCGCCGCGCCTTCGTTTCGTCTGTCATTCGCGTGCCACCGTAGGCCGGTAACGTTCGAAGCCGTCCCCGATTCCGACAAGCGATCCGCCATGCAGCGCCCGTCGCGCGCCACGCCCCACGTCTACGCAGCCACGTCCCGCGCCCTCGTCGTCAGCCTCGCGATCAACCTGCTGCTGCTCGCCGTCGAGACGGCGGCGGCATGGTCCGCGCATTCGTCAGGGCTGCTCGCGGACGTCGCGCATGCGGCGATCGACCTTGCGGCCGATGCGCTGATCCTCGTCGCCTGCCGGCTCGACGCGCGCCTGCCGCCGCAGCGTCGCCCGACCTACGAGCCCCTCGCGCTCGCGGGCCTCGGCGCGTTGCTGGCCATCACCGGCGCGCAAATGATCTGGCATGCGCTGACCCGGTTCGATACGCCGCCGGTCGTGCAGCCGGGCGCGACCGCGCTCGCGCTGGTTGCGGTCACGCTCGCGGGCAAGGCCGTGCTGTCCTGCTGGATGCTGCGCAAGGCGCGCGAGACCGGTTCCGCGCTGCTCGAGGCGAGTGGCTGGCACGTGCGGACCGATGCGCTGTCGTCGTTGCTCGCGGCGCTCGCGATGAGTGCGGCGCTGATTGGCTTCGGCCGCCTGGACGACTTGGCCGCGCTCGCGATCGGCGCGCTCGTGATCCGCACCGGCGTCGCCTTCATCCGGCGCGGCTGCGCGCAGTGGCCGGCATGGGCCGATTGGGCGAATCGCTCGACGCGCGGGTCGTGAACTCGGGTAGCCGCACGACCCATCGCCCAATCGATACGCATGAGCGACGGCACGGGACGCAAAAGAGGCTCGCGCGGTGCGAGCCTCTTTTGCGTCAAGTCGCCATCGTCGCGACGCCGGTGAAGTATCGATCGATGCCGATGTATTGCCGGGCGAACGCATCCGTTGCCGCTTGGTCGGCATCGACTACACCATTCACCCGAGCGGCACGACACTCCCGAGCAGAATCCGCACCAGCGTCGCCTGACGCGTGACGCCCGTCTTCGAGAAAATCGCGCGCAGGTGCGTACGCGCGGTGTTCTTGCTGATTCCCGATTCGTCCGCGGCTTCCTCGAGCGTCAGCCCGTTGGTGAGCAGCAGCGCGAGCGATGTCTCGGCCGGCGTCAGGTCGAACAGCTTGCGGATGATTTCCTGCGCGCCCTGCGGCTTGCGATCGGGATCGCGCAGGAACAGCGTGACGGCCGGCCGGCGCCGGTTGTCCTCCGACCAGTCGGACAGCAGCACCGTGCGCACCAGCAGCCCGAGGCGCGGCTTGTCGAAGCTGCGCGTGATCGGCATCGCCTCGACGGTTGCCGCGGCTGTGCCGTGATGCCCCATCACCGCATGGCGGATCAGCCGCTTCAGCGTGCGGTTCTCCTGCGCGTCGGTCGCCTCGATCGTGCCGCGCGCGATCGTCAGCCCGTTGTTCTGCTTGAGGATCTCGTCGGCGACGCTGTTCATGTCGATGATCGTGCCGTTCTCGTCGAGCGCGATCGTGCCGACCTGCATGCGGTCGATCGCGTTCGCGTAGATCGAGCGCTCGACCTCCGCCGAATCGAGCCGCGAATGCAGTTCCACCGCGCGCTTCAGGTGCGGCAGCAGCAGCGCGCAGACCGCCTTGTCGCGCGCGGAGAACTGCTTCGACGCATGGTTGCGGCACACGCGGAACCGGCACTCGACGCCCGACGGCGTGCGCAGGTCCGCGCCGAGGATATAGCGCACGTCCTGCGGCTTCAGGAACTGCTTGTACAGCTCGCTCGACAGCCAGCCCGTGTCGCCGAACACGTCGTCGACCGTGACGACGCGATCGGCCGGCAGGCCGACGAACGGGTCGAGCGAATAGTAGTAGTTGTTGTACGACGCCTCGCCGTCGCCCGGAACGACCGGGCCGAATTCCGAGGCGTGCACGGACAGCGGCGCGCGGCGATCGCTCGCGGCCGCGCGCAGGATCAGCGTCACGTAGTTCGCGTGCAGCCAGCGACGGACGAGCTCGAGCGCGCCGGCCCACGGCGGCGTCTCCAGCGGACCCTGGTAGATCCGCGCCATCAGCTCGCTGAAATCCGCGACGCCGATGTCGGCCTCGTCACTGGTTGCCTGGCTCTCTTGCGGAGCCCATCTCGTCTCCATCAGCACGCTCCATCCTCCATACGACATGTTTGCGGTGCGACCGAGCCGCGCCGCCATGATTTAAGACGCGTCTAAATTCCGGCGTCATCGGGAGATTCACTGAATGGCGAGAATTGGCCATCCGGGCGGGCAAACCATCGTCCGATCGGATGATGTGGCGCCCTGCCCGCTGCGCTGGAATGCCCGTCAGGCCGTGCCGGCAAGCGCCCGGCGCGGACTCAGGGAAAACCGCGACACGGGTTTACCTGATTCAGACCGCATCCGATTCAGACAGGAGTTCCCATGCCGCTCGACCCCCAGGCGCAGGCGCTGCTCACCGCATTCGCCCAGGCCCCCGCGATCGATTTCGCGCAGCTCACCGTTCCCGCGTACCGCGCGAGCCTCGCCGCCGGCGGCGCGTTCGCGCCCGGCGATGCCGTCGCCGCCGAAGCGGACTGGCAAATCCCGGCAGCGGGCCGTCGATTGCCGGCGCGGCTGTATCGGCCCGCCGTCGACGGGCCGTTGCCGCTGACCGTGTTTTTCCACGGCGGCGGCTTCGTGTCGTGCGGCATCGACTCGCACGCGAACCTGTGCCGCAGCCTCGCGCATCGGGCGCGCACGCTCGTGCTGTCGGTCGACTACCGGCTCGCGCCCGAGGCGCGCTTCCCGGCCGCCGCGCACGATGCGTGCGACGCCGTGCGCTGGGCGGCGGCCAGTGCACGCGATCTCGGCGCACGCGCCGGCGCGGTGGCGGTCGCCGGCGACAGCGCGGGCGGCAATCTCGCGGCGGTCGCCGCGCTGCAGTTGCGCGGCTCGGGCATCGCCATCGCGCACCAGTTGCTGCTGTATCCGGTCGTCGATTGCGCGACCGAGCATCCGTCGTACGAATCGCTCGGCAACGGCTATTTCCTGACGGCCGACATGATGCGCTGGTTCAAGGGCCACTACTTCGACGACGGCGCCGATCGCGCGTCGCCGCTCGCGAGCCCGCTCGCTGCGCCGGATGTCGCGGGCGTCGCGCCGGCGACGATCGTCAGCGCCGAATTCGATCCGCTGCGCGACGAGGCCGAAGCGTATGCGCTGCGTCTCGCGCGGGCCGGCACGCCGGTGACGCTCGTGCGCTGGCCGGGCCAGTTGCACGGTTTCGCGAGCATGCTCGGCGCGGTCGACGCGGCCGAGCACGTGCTGACGTTCGGCGCCGACGCGCTGCGCCGCGCCTTCGACGCGACGGAGGCGTCATGACGCTCGCCGGCACGCTGGAGATCGTCGACGAGCTGCGCGCGGGCCGCATGGTCCTGCTCGTCGATGAAGAGGATCGCGAGAACGAAGGCGACCTGGTGATCGCCGCCGATCACGTGACACCCGACGCGATCAATTTCATGGCGCGCTTCGGGCGCGGGCTGATCTGCCTGACGCTGACCGCCGAACGCTGCGCGCAACTGCGGTTGCCGCCGATGGCCGACCACAACGGCACGCCGTTCGGCACCGCGTTCACCGTCAGCATCGAGGCGGCCGAAGGCGTGACGACCGGCATTTCGGCCGCCGATCGCGCGCATACGATCCGCGTGGCCGTGCGTTCGGGCGCACGCCCCGACGATCTCGTGCAGCCCGGCCATGTGTTTCCGATCGCCGCGCGGCCGGGCGGCGTGCTCGTGCGCGCCGGGCACACCGAGGCCGGTTGCGATCTCGCGGCGCTGGCCGGGCTCACGCCCGCGTCGGTGATCTGCGAGGTGATGAACGACGACGGCACGATGGCGCGGCTGCCGGAGCTGAAGGCGTTCGCTGCGCATCACGGGCTGAAGATCGGCACGATCGCCGACCTGATCCGTTACCGCCGCGAGCATGAGTCGCTCGTCGAACGCGTCGGCGAGCGACCGCTGCATACGCCGTGGGGACGGTTCCGTGCGATCGAGTATCGCGACGCCGTGCACGGCGCGCCGCATCTGGCGCTCGTGCGGGGCGAACCCGATCCGGCGACGCCCGTGCTGGCGCGCGTGCACGAATGCCATTCGCTGCTCGACCTGCTCGACGCGGAGCCCTCCGCGCATTCGTGGCCGCTGCACGCCGCGCTGCAGCGCATCGATGCGGCCGGCTGCGGCGTGGCGGTGCTGCTCGATTGCGACCTGCGTGGCGACGCGCCGCGGATGCCGACCGGTACGGCGCGCCGCGACGGACGCGTGACGGGGATCGGGTCGCAGATCCTGCGCGACGTCGGCGTGCGGCGGCTGAACGTGCTGTCGAGCCCGTTCCGGCTGCCGGCGTTGTCGGGGCACGACCTGGAGATCATGGCGTTCATTCCGCTCGGCGACGACGATCCGGAAGGCGCGCGGGCGATGCCGGCGAATTCATTGCGGGCGGCGTGAGGGTCGGCGCGGGTAGCCGGGGCGCGGCACGCTGCCGTTCGGTGCCGTGGAGGGGTGTTTCGTCGATGCCTGCCAGCCACCGTGCGTGCTCGACGGGATCGCGGCGGGCCGCCGCGCGGCACCGCGGCTCATCCACCCGGACGATGCGCGCCCGTCCCGCCGCCGCACAATGGTCGCCGTGCCCATCCTTTCGTCCGCCCCATGGAATCAGCTGACCTCACCACCGCGTTCAGCCCGCTGCAGATCGGCCCGTTGACGCTGCGCAACCGCCTGATCAAGTCCGCCACCAACGAAGGGATGACGCCGAACGGCGTGCCGTCGCGAGCGCTCGTCCGCTTTCACGAGCGCATCGCCGAGGGCGGCGCCGCGTTGACGACCGTCGCATACTGCGCGATCAGCGCCGACGGTCGCACGTTCGTCGATCAGGCCCGGCTCGACGCACCGACGGTCCGGCAATTCCGCGTGCTGACCGATGCCGTCCACCGTCACGGCGCGGCGGCCTCCGCGCAGATCACGCACGGCGGCTGCTTCACGTTCCTGCCGTCGCTGTCGACGAAACGGCCATTGAGCGCGTCGGGCGGCTTCAACAAGGTCGGCGTGATGAGCGGCCGCTTCCTGAAGCAGGCGATGACGCGCGAGCAGATGTCGGCGATCGCCGACGAGTTCGCGCAGGCGGCGCGGCATGCGCGCGACGCCGGCTTCGATGCGGTCGAGATTCACATGGGGCACGGCTATCTGCTGAGCCAGTTCCTGTCGCCGCTGTACAACCGCCGCCGCGACGCGTATGGCGGCGACGCCGCGCGTCGGGCGGCCTTTCCGGTCGACGTGCTGCGCCGCGTGCTCGACGCGGTGGGCCGCGATCTCGCCGTGGTCTGCAAGATCGGCGTGACGGAAGGCGTGCGTGGCGGCGGCACGGCCGACGACGCGTGCGAGATCGCGCGGCGGCTCGAAGCCGAAGGCGCGCACCTGCTCGTGCTGAGCGGCGGGATGAACGTCGAATCGGTATGGCAGTTGTTCGGCAGCCCGCTGCCGGGCGATGCGCGCGCGAATGCCGACAATGCGATCGTGCGGGCCGCGATGGCGCTGCAGACACTCACCGAGCCGAAGATGGGCGCGTTCCGGGAGATGTATTTCCTGGAGCATTCGAAGCAGGTGCGCGCGGCCGTCCGGATGCCGCTTGCCTACCTCGGCGGCGTGCGCTCGCGCGACAACGTCGCGCGGGCGATGCGCGAAGGGTTCGACGCGGTCGCGCTGGCACGGGCGCTCGTGTTCGAGCCGGGTTTCGTAAACGGGCTGCGCGACGGCCGGCTCGCGCAGTCGGGCTGTACGTCGTGCAACCGCTGTGTGGTGTCGATGTACACGCCCGGTGGCACCGCATGCGTGCTGCGCGAGCCGAACGACCCCGCGCCGAACCGCGTGCCGGCCGCCGGCGCCTGATCGTTCAGCCGGCGTCGCGCGCGCGGGCAAGCGCCGCGAGGTTGCCCTCGCCGAACCCGTGGTGCCCCTTGCGCTGCACGATCTCGAAGAAGATCTCGCCGGGGCGGCGCTTGACGAAGGTCTGGAAGAACAGCCTTGGCACACCGTCGCTGCCGATCTCGCCATCGACCAGCACCGCGCGGCGGCGCAGCGCATCGAGGTCGACGCCATGCGCCGGCAGCCGCGCGTCGACGTCGTCGTAATAGCGTGCGGGCGGCTCGATGAACTCGACGCCGTTCGCACGCAGCGCATCGACGCACGACAGGATGTCGTCGGTGGCCAGCGCGACGTGCTGCACGCCCTCGCCCGGATGATCGGGCAGGTACGCATGCATCAGCTCGGTGCGGCGCGTGCCTTCCTCGTAGACCGGAATCCGCACCGCGCCGCACGGCGACACCATCACGCGCGATTCCTCCGACACATGCCAGTGCGCGTCGATCTGATGGATCTCGCGAAAGTGCAGCAGGTCGTGGTAGAAATCCAGCCACTCCTGCATGCGGCCCGCGCCGACGGTTTGCGTGAAGTGATCGACCTGCTGCAGGCCGACGCCCGCGCAATCGAGATCGGTATGCGCGGTCGCGATGTCGATCGGCCGGAAATCGATGTCGAAGATCGAGATGTCGCCGACGCCGCCGCGCTGGCCGTCCCGCCCGCGCCAGCGGTCGACGAAATACAGGTGCGAATCGCCGATCCCCTGGATCGCCGGGATCTTCAGCTCGCCGACCCCGACCTTTTCGCCTTCGAACGCCCATGCGCCGAGCTGGATCGCGCGCTCGAACGCACGCCGGGCGTTCGCCACGCGCAACCCGATCGCGCAGACGCCCATTCCGTACTCCTCCGCATAGCGCGCGGCGAACGAATCGGGCTCGGCATTGATCAGGAAATGCATCTGCCCTTGCCGGTACAGCGTGACGTTCTTGCTGACGTGCCGCGCGATCGCCTTGAACCCGAATTGCTCGAAGCGTTGCGCGAGCGCTTCCGGCACGGGCGCCGCGAATTCGACGAATTCGAGGCCGGCCATCCCGAGCGGATTGGCGGCCGGATCGGCGACGGGCGGCGTATCGCTGGACAATGGGTGGGAATTGCCGGGCATTCCAGTCTCCGGGGGCATGCGGTCGATGGGGATTCGTGCCTGTCGCGTGCGGCATGCGCGGCCGAGGTGACGGCGGCGCATGCGCCCCGAACGGGCGAGTTGTCGATGCTGCAGATTTTAACCAGATCGTTCACGGCGGCACACCCCGGCCGAACGGGATATCGTCGCGCCGCCTAGTGCAAACCCGGAAAGCGTTCGATAATCGCACGGACTTGAACGATAATCGCGCACATTGCCCGTTTGGCCAATTGCCGCCGTGTGGCGCGCGCCCTATTCTCCGTTCACCCTTCGACTTCAATGCAGCATCGGACGCGGCGCCGCCACGATTCCACGATGCGCCGTGCCAGGAGACATTGCCATGACCCCCACCTTCGACACCCTCGACGCCGCAGCCGGCGCCCGTGCGCGCAGCCAGGCCCGCAAGGCCGCGATCGGCAGCTTCGTCGGCGCCGTCGTCGACTGGTACGACTTCCTGCTGTACGGGATCGTCGCCGCGCTGGTGTTCAATTCGGAGTTCTTCCCGAAAGTCAGTCCGACGATGGGCACGCTCGCGGCGTTCGCCACCTTCGGCGTCGGCTTCCTGTTCCGGCCGCTCGGCGGCATCGTGTTCGGCCACTACGGCGACCGGCTCGGCCGCAAGCGGATGCTCGTGCTGACCGTGATGCTGATGGGGCTGTCGACGGTCGCGATCGGCCTGCTGCCGGCGTTCTCGACGATCGGCTGGTGGGCGCCCGTGCTGCTGGTGCTGATGCGCGCGATCCAGGGGTTCGCCGTCGGCGGCGAATGGGGCGGCGCGGCGCTGATGGCCGTCGAGAGCGCGCCGAAGCAAAAGAAGGCGTTCTACAGCAGCGGCGTGCAGGTCGGCTACGGCGTCGGGCTCGTGCTGGCCACCGGCATCGTCTCGATCCTGAGCCATACGCTCGGCGAGGCCGCGTTCAAGTCGTGGGGCTGGCGCCTGCCGTTCGTGTTCAGCATCGTGCTGGTGCTGATCGGGCTGTGGGTGCGCAAGAACATGGACGAATCGCAGGAGTTCGTCGAGAAGGTCGAGCATGGCAACCGCAAGCTGCGCCTGCCGGTGCTGGAAGCGCTGACGCGCCACCCGAAGGCGTTCCTGCTGATCGTCGCGCTGCGGCTCGCCGAACTGTTCACGATGTATATCGTCACCGCGTTCGCGCTCAGCTATTCGACGACGAACCTCGGCATGTCGCGCGACCTGTTCCTGAACATCGGCCTGCTGGTCGGCGCGGTGAGCTGCGTGACGATCCCGTGCTTCGCGTGGCTCGCCGACCGCTACGGCCTGCGCCGCATCTACCTGATCGGCGCGCTGATCGGTCTCGCGTCGGCGGTACCGTTCTTCGTCGCACTGGAAGCGCGGTCGATCGCGTGGATCGTCATCTTCTCGATCCTGCTGGCGAACGCGGCGCACGACATGGTCGTGAGCGTCCAGCAGCCGCTGTTTACCGAGCTGTTCGGCGCCGAATACCGCTACAGCGGCGCGGGCGTCGGCTACCAGTTCGCGAGCGTCGTCGGCGGCGGGTTCACGCCGTTCATCGCGGTCGGCCTCGTCAGCGTGGCCGGCGGTTCGTGGCACCTCGTCGCCGGCTATCTCGCGGTCGGCTGCCTGATCTCGCTGGTGGTCGCGGCGCGGATGCGGGCGGCGCAATGACGGTGTGAGCGGATGGCCGGCCCGACGCGCGGCCGGCCATTGCGTCGGGCC
This sequence comes from Burkholderia sp. 9775_39, assembly GCF_015712225.1. Classification (NCBI taxonomy): domain Bacteria; kingdom Pseudomonadati; phylum Pseudomonadota; class Betaproteobacteria; order Burkholderiales; family Burkholderiaceae; genus Burkholderia; species Burkholderia sp. 9775_39. Next base: position 71,630 of record NZ_JACCQC010000019.1, read on the forward strand.
GGACGGCATTCGGCCTGCCGTATCTCGGGCGCGACGTCAAACACTGTCAGTTAAGCGCGCCGATTCCCCCTTTTCCCCTCTGAACATTCCACGCCGCGTGCCGACCAATGGCATCATATGGGCCTACGTCAGTCACCGATACGCCCCCATATCATGTCGAATCTCATCGTCCACGGCGGCACTCCGCTGCGCGGGGACATCAAGCCGTCCGCGAACAAGAACGCCGTCCTGCCGATTCTGTGCGCCACCCTGTTGACCGATCAGCCGCTGCGTCTCGTCGGCGTGCCGGACATCACCGACGTGCGCAAGATCCTCGACATCTTCCGCACGCTCGGCAGCGACGTGTCGGTCGATTTCACGACGGGTCTGCTCGAACTCCACCATCGCGACACGAAGTTCGATCCGGCGGTCCACCGGCTGCCCGAGGCGATGCGTTCGTCGATCATGCTGATTCCGCCGCTGCTCGCGCGCTTCGGCGTCGCGCGGCTCGAAAACGACGTGAAGGGCTGCACGCTCGGCGTGCGCGAGATCGATCCGCACGTCGAGGTGTTCGAGCGATTCGGGGCGCACATCGAGCGCACGCCCGATTCGCTGATCGTCCGTACCGACGGCCCGCTGACGGCCAACGATCACTGGCTCGACTACGCATCGGTGACGACCACCGAGAACTTCGCGCTGTGCGCGACGGCCGCCAGCGGCACGTCGACGCTGATGAACGCGGCGTCCGAACCGCACGTGCAGGAGTTCTGCCAGTTCCTCGCGATGATCGGCGTCGCGATCGAAGGCATCGGCACGTCGCGGCTGTGCGTGACGGGCGGCGGCAAGCTCGGCGGCGGCGAGTTCCGCTTCGCCGAGGATTTCCACGAGATCGCGACGTTCCTCGCGCTCGGCGCGATCACGGGCGGCGACATCACGGTGCGCAACTCGTCGCCCGAGCATTTCCCGCTGATCGACCGCACGTTCGCGAAGTTCGGCGTCACCGTCACGCACCGCGACGGCTGGTCGCGCGCGGAACGCGACGGCCCGCTGCGCGTGCGCCGGCCGTTCACGCAGAACATCCTGACCAAGGTCGAAGCCGCGCCGTGGCCGTACCTGCCGGTCGACCTGCTGCCGATCTTCATCGCGCTCGGCGTGCGCGCGGAAGGCAGTGCGATGTTCTGGAACAAGGTCTACGACGGCGCGCTCGGCTGGTCCGGCGAACTGTCGAAGTTCGGCGCGCACGTGCTGTTGTCCGATCCGCACCGGCTGATCACGTTCGGCGGGCTGCAACTGACGCCGGCCCGTGTCGAGAGCCCGTACATCATTCGCGTCGCGATCGCGCTGCTGATGGTGGCCGCGAGCATCGAAGGTCGCTCGGAAATCATGAACGCGCTGCCGATCCGCCGCGCGCATCCGCATTTCGTCGAGAACCTGCGTTCGGTGGGCGCGAACGTCGAGTGGACGAGCAGCGAGTAAGGGCATGACGGATGCGGCGCGCGGAATAGTCGCGTCGCATCCGGTTCCTCGGCTTTTCATGCCGTATCGGCCGCTTCCATGCGCGGCCGCGCAGCGTTCTGCCATCTGTTTACGGCAGCACACTGCGTGCTGCTTCACGCCTCTTTCCCGCAGTCAGCGCCAGCCCGACAATGCGTCATCGGGGCGTCTACTCCCGCGCCCTGCCGGCATTTTCCCGCTCACGGCACAACCAGATTCAGACCTGTCCAATTGCCCAAGCATGAGCCCGGCCATAGGCTGCCTTTCCTGACCCCGGCGGATAGCGCCAAAAAACCGCGCACCCGCGCTCCAGCAGGACAATGCACCGCCTATGGAACCCCGATTCACCCTGGCGCAGATGCGCGACGTCTGGATCGACGCGTATCGTCACGCCGATGTCGAACAGCTCGATTTCGTCGCAAGCCCGAACTTCTTCGTCCTGCACGAAGCTCACATTCGCACGAAAGCGCAATTTCTTGCGCGAATGCGCGTCGTAGCGGCCGAACGTGCATCGAACAGATCGGGTATCGCATATCGGGACGAAACCATGCAAATCGTTACGCGCGGACAACGGGCGACGATAACGGGCATCGGGACGGTACGAATCAACCAGGCAATCGATTCCCGCTTCGATTTCGTCGAGCAGTGGTGCGTGATCGACGCGCGATGGCGCATTGCCTCGCTCCGCCACGAACACAAGTAAGCTGGACCGCGCCGCGGCTGCGTCCCGGCGCTTGAATGAGTCGACTCAATCCGACTCGTTTGCGTCGTTCCGCCTGAACCTGAAATCGCCTGGCAGCTTGCCTCTGAAACGCCTCAACGGCAGGAGAATTGCTTCGGGGCTCGCGTTGCGGCTCTCAGCCAAAGCACCTGCACGGTAAACGACGATTTCGACTTCGTCGCCTTCACGCAGCCCCCACTCATCGACCAGACCGGCCGGAAGGCGCACGGCCAGACTATTCCCCCACTTCGCAACCCGCATACGACCTCCTTGAATAGATGTCGTCGACTCTATATCTGCCGCTATCCAGCGGACAAGGATGGCGGATCGACCGATTTCCCGTTACCCGACCACTCGCGCGATAATCGCCCACTTCTGCGCGAATACCGCGCGCCACCGCTCATCCGCGATGACGAAAAAGCCCGACCTCGACCGACGCGACTGGATTGCCGGCCTCGAAAAAGGCCTGATGATCCTGGAGGCCTTCGACAGCCAGCACGCGCGCATGACGCCCACGCAGGCCGCCGCCCGCACCGGCCTCACGCGCACGGCCGCGCGGCGCTACCTGCTGACGCTGGAATCGCTCGGCTACGTGTACACCGACGGCAAGCTGTACGGCCTCACGCCGCGCGTGCTTCGGGTCGGCTGGTCGTACTTCGATTCGGCGCGGCTGCCGCGCACGGTCCAGCCTTATCTGCAGCAACTGAGCGCGTCGCTGAACGAATCGGCGTACGTCAGCGTGCTCGACGGCTGGGAACTCGTGTTCATCGCCCGCAACGGCGTGTCGCGCGTGATGACGACCGGCTTCGTGCTCGGCGCGCGCGTGCCGGCGCCGTTGACGTCGCCCGGTGTCGTGCTGCTCGCCCATCATCCCGATCGCGAAGCCGTGCGCGCGTGGCTCGACGAGACCGAACTGCCGCCGTTCACGCCGCACACGATCACCAACAAGGCGCGGTTGCTCGAACAGGTCGACCAGGCGCGCGACGCCGGCTACGCGGCGATCGAGCAGCAATTGCAGGTCGGCGTGCGCGGCATCGCGGTGCCGCTGAAGAACCGTCACGGCGAAGTCGTCGCCGCGCTGAGCACCAACATGCCGATCGGCGCGGAAACGACCGACGCGGCCGTGCGGCGCGTGCTGCCGCACCTTCAGGAAGCCGCGCTCGCGATGCTCAACGTGCTGTAGCGACGACCGGCAACGCCGTCACCCGATCCGCCACCACCGCGGCAGCAGATTGCGCACTTCGCGTCGCCGGTAACGGTCGTCGATCAGATGCACGACGCCCTCGTCGTGCTCGGTGCGGATCACGCGTCCGGCCGCCTGCACGACCTTCTGCAGCCCCGGATACAGGTACATGTAGTCGTAGCCGTTGCCGAAGCGCGCGTCCATCGCGCGCCGCATCTGCTCGTTGACGTCGTTGACCTGCGGCAGCCCGAGCGTCGCGATGAACGCGCCGATCAGCCGCTCGCCGACCAGGTCGACGCCTTCCGAGAACGCCCCGCCCAGCACCGCGAAACCGACGCCGCGTCCGCCCGCGTCGAAGCGCGCGAGAAACGCATCGCGCTCGCTTTCGGCCATGCCGGGCGCCTGCGCCCACACGGGGACGTCCGGATGGCGCGTCTGCATCAGCGCGACCACGCGCCCGAGATAGTCGAAGCTGCTCAGGAAGCCGAGATAGTTGCCGGGGCGCGTCGCATATTGCGCGGCGATCAGGTCGGCGATCGGTTCGAGCGAGCGATCGCGGTCGCGCCAGCGGGTCGACACGTGGCTCGCCACGCGCACCGTCAGTTGCTCGGCGCGGAACGGGCCGTCGACGTCGAGCCAGCCCGTATCGCCGGGCAGCCCCAGCGTGTCGCGGTAGAAATGGAACGGGCTCAGCGTGCCGGAGAACAGCACGGTCGCGCGCGCGGCGGCGTAGCGCGGCGCCAGGAAACCGGCCGGGATCACGTTGCGCACGCACAGCGTCGACTGGACGCGGCGCCGGCGGCCGGCGGCCGCGACGCCGTCGAGCACGGGCTGGCGCGGCATCGGTTCGCCGTGCAGCGTCGCGTCGAAGATCGACGCGCTGTCGAACGCTTCGGCCAGCACGCCGAACTGGATTGCTTCGAAGTGAAAGCGCAGCAGCGCGTCGCCGTTCGCGCGCGGCGCGTCGGTCAGGTGTTCGCCGATCGCCGCGACGAGGTTCTGCACGGCCGACACGATCGGGCCCGGCACGTCGGGATAGGCCGCATAGCGTTCGGCCTGCGCACGATTGAGCGTGCCCCACGCGCGGGCGAGCCGGTCGAACGCCTTGCGCAACGCGGCGGGCGCGGCTTCCCGCGCGGCCGCGAACGCGAACGGATCGAGCGACGCGCTGTACATCTTGCGGGCGCGATCGAGCAGGTTGTGCGCTTCGTCGACGAGCACGCCGACGCGCCACTGGTTCTGCTGCGCGAGCGTGTGCAGCATCGCGCTGCCGTCGTAGTAGTAGTTGTAGTCGCCGATCACCATGTCCGACCAGCGCGCGAGTTCCTGTGCCAGGTAGTACGGACAGACGTCGTGCGCGAGCGCCGCGGTGCGCACCGTATCGCGATCGAGCAGTCCGGCCTCGATCGCCGCATCGCGCGCGGCCGGCAGCCGGTCGTAGAAGCCTTTCGCGAGCGGGCACGATTCGCCGTGACACGCGTTGTCCGGATGCTCGCACGCCTTGTCGCGCGCGACGAGTTCCAGCACGCGCAGCGGCAGCGCGGACGTGCCGGCGCCGAGCGTCGTTGCCGCTTCGAGCGCGAGCGCGCGGCCGGGCGTTTTCGCGGTCAGGAAAAACACGTGGTCGAGCTCGCCCTCGCCGCATGCCTTCAGCAGCGGGAACACGGTGCCGAGCGTCTTGCCGATGCCGGTCGGCGCTTGCGCCATCAGGCACTGCTCGTCGCGTGCCGCGCGATAGACGGCCACCGCCAGTTCGCGCTGGCCGCTGCGGAACTGTCCGTGCGGAAACGCGAGCGCACGCAGCGCCGCGTCGCGCGCGGCGCGATGGGCCGTCTCGCGTTCGGCCCAGCCGACGAAGCACGCGCACTGCTCGGCGAAGAACGTCGCGAGCGTGGCGGCATCGAGCGTTTCCGTCAGCACGGTCTCGCGCTCGGACACGATGTCGAAATACACGAGCGCGACGTCGATTTCCGCGAGATCGCGCGCGGCGCACATCAGGTGCGCATAGACCTTCGCCTGCGCCCAGTGCAGCGCGCGATGGTTGGCCGGCATTGCGTCGAGGCTGCCGCGATAGGTCTTGATTTCCTCGAGCCGGTTCGCCACCGGATCGTAGCCGTCCGCGCGGCCGCGCACGGTGAGCGTGCCCCACGTGCCGGTCAGCGCGATTTCGGTTTCGTAGCGCGCGCCGCGCTTCGACGTGACCGCGCCGTGCCCGGCAATGCCTTCGAGCGCGGTCGGCGCGGGCGTGAAGCGCAGGTCGAGATCGCCGCGCCGCGCGGTGAACTCGCACATCGCCCGCACCGCGACGACGTAGCTCATACGGACAACCCCGCCGCCTCGGCGTGCGCAACGCCCTCGCCGGCCCACTCGACGTCGACGACGCGCACCGGCATGCGGTGGGCGATGCAGTACGCGAGCCAGCGCGTCTGGTTGTCCTGCAGCCGGTCGCCCGGGCCCTTCACCTCGATCAGCTCGTAGCGGCGTTCGGCGGGCCAGAAGCGGACGAGATCGGGCAAGCCGGACCGGTTGCTGCGGATATCCGCGAGCAGGCGCGTGAACCACAGCCGCAGGTGTTCGGGCGGCAGGCAGGCGAGCGCTTCGTCGAGCAGCGCGTCCGTCAGCACGCCCCAGAACACGAACGGCGATTGCAGCCCGGCCTTCGTCGCGAAATGCCGGCGGATCGTGTCGCGGTACGCGCCCGAATCGAGCTGCGCGAAGCAGGCATCGAAGGCCGCCGCGCGGCGCACGGCGAAATCGGGCGCGTGCAGGTCGGCCGGGCCGCGCTGGAACGGGTGAAAGAACGCGCCGGGCACGGCCGCGAACACGGGCTCCCAGCACAGCAGCCCGAACAGCGAATTGATCAGCGTGTTTTCGACGTAGTGGACCGGCGACGCCGGCTGCGCGAGGTGGTCGCGCACCGCGAACTCGACGCTGACGAACGCGTCGGGACGCGCGAGCACGAGCGTTTCGCGCGGCACGTCGGCCGCAGCGGCCGCGCGTTCGACGCGCTGGCCGGCGCGACGCTGCAGGCGCGGCAGCATGCGCTCGACGCGCTGCCGCTCCTCGTCACTCTCAAAGCCGCCGCGCGCGTCGAGCGCCAGCGCAAGCGCGTCGTCGTCGCGCCCGCAGCGTTCGAGCACGCGGATGCGCCGGTGCCGGCTGCCGGGCCACGCGCTGCGCGTGTACGCGTCGAGCGCGGCGTCCCAGTCGGCACGGCGTTCGCACGCCTGGCCGAGCGCGAACAGCAGCTTCGCGCGGCGCGTCGCGAGCCACGGTTGCGCGCAGTCGACTGCGTCCAGCGCGCGGATCAGGTCGTCGAACGGCAGATCGTCGGGCCACGCGTCGAGCGCGTCGCGGCCCATCTGCAGCGCGAGATACGCGTCGACGTCGCCGCGCTGCTGGAACGCGCGCGACGACGGCGCGATCGGCACGCTTTCGTACTGGAACACGCCGAGATCGGCGAGCACGAATTCACTCCAGTCCTGATGCAGATTGCCGAAGAACATCAGCCGCAGCCGGTCGCACAGCGCGCCGACCGTCACACGCAGCACGCGGTCGTCGCACTGCGCGCACCACGCGTCGAGCGGTTGCGCGACGTCGTGCGCGGGCCGCAGCCGGTCGAGCCAGTCGGACTTGCGCTCGCCCGCATGCGCGGCGAGCGACGGAAAGATGCGCAGCAGATCGGCCTTGGTCGACAGCGCGAACAGTTCGTCGAGCGTGAGCGCCGGCGCCGGATCGACCCAGCCGAGCGCGACGAGCGGCGCAGCGGCGTCGAGCGGGCAGCCGATCTCGTCGTACACGAGCTTGCTCGCGCGGAAATCGGACCCGTTGCGCATCAGCATCCGCACGAGCAGCGCGCGCGACGCCTGCGGCAGCGTCGCGAACTGCCGGACGAACGCGTGCTCGTGCGCATCGAACAGGTCGTCGTAACGCTCGCCGAGCCAGGTCAGCGCGCGTTCGAAATTGGTCAGGTAGTAAAACGCCGGGGGCGTGGGTGAGGCAGGCGTCACGGGGATCGATCACTGTACATTTGTACAGGTCGCAATCATATCAAATGTGACGGACGATGCCGCACGTGGCATCGCCCTTTCGCTGCCCGCCACGGGTCAGAACTGGTAATTCACCGACATGTCGAACACGCCGTTGGTCGACTGCTGCGTGATCGGGCTGCGCGCCGCGCGGCCGACGAGCTGCTCGATCGCGCCGTCCATCGTCACGAACCAGTGCTTGTTCACGAACCACACCATCGTCACGCCGAGGCCGGCCGACTTGATCCCCGCCCCCGACGAATAGGTGGGCAACCCAGAGCGCGCGGCCGCGCCCGGGTTCACGCCGAACCAGCTGTTCATGTAGCGGGAATCGGCGAACGTCACGGTCGGCCCCGCGAACCAGAAGAAGTGTTCGTTGCTGCCCGGCATCGGCATGTACGCGGAGAAATCGCCGGTCCAGCCGTTCGACCCGCCGATGCTGCGCCGGACGTCCGCGCGCAGCACGAGCGGGAAATCCTTCGACACCACGTAGTCGGCCGCGAGCTTCATCACGGGCGCCGCGTTGATGTTGTCGAGACCGTTCAGGTGGCCGAGATCGTCGGCCGAACGGCGTCCGAGGTCATAGCCGACCGACAGGCTCACGCGCCAGTTCGGCCCGCGCAACACGTTCGCGCCGAGCCCCTCGCCGGTCGACAGGAAGAACAGGTCGCGATAGCGGATGTCGAAGTTCGGGCCGCCCATCACGCGATAGCGGTCGGAGCCCGCATAGCGCGGCTGCAGCGTCATCGCGGCGCCGACGCTCACTTGCCAGGTGGGGATATTCGGATCGAAGAGTTTCTGGAGCGGTACGCCCGCCGTGTATTGCCATTCGCCGAGCGGCGAAGGCGTCTGGGCCGACGCGTCGCGGGTGCCGGCGGCGGCGAGCGCGGCGAAGGCCGACAGGCCGGATACGAACCGGCGTGCGCCGGGGGACAGCAACAGGCGAGCAACAGGGGTCAAGGCGGTCTCCGTCGGTTGCGCGAAACGAACCTGAAGGAAAGCGCGTCGCGCTTCATCGGCCGCAACAGCCGGCGGCCTGCCGCGCGAACGTAGCGTGCGCTGAATTAACGGACATCCTACGCGACACGCGCGCAGACGCAAAGCGCCCGTTGTGCACGGGCACTTTGCCGAAATCCGGCACGAGCCGGCGAATGATTGCGGAATCAGAAACGCTCGACGTGATAGTCGCCGGCGAGCGCGGCCGGACTGCGCGTCGACATCATCCGCGAGAAGCCGTCGGCGAGCCGGCCGAGCGCGAGTTGCTTCTGGCTCGCGTCCCAGTGCGTGTAGGTGTCATACGCGGCATCGTCGAACGAAACGGTGACGGCGACCGGGCGGCCGCTGGCGCGAAAGCCGATCTGCAGCACGCCGCCCGGCAGTTCCTCGATGTGATAGTGCAGCGAACGCGATTCGAAATAGCGGCCCAGTACCTGAGCGATCGCGCGCTTGTCTGGCGATTGCACGTGAATGTCCATGTCGGTCCTCCTTTTCAAGGTTCGCGCGGCCGCTCGCGGCGCATGGCCTCCGCCCGGCATCCGCATCGGCGGCGGGTTCGACGGCGGATCGCCCTGCGGCAGCCCGTCGGGCACGGGCGGATCGACCGGGTCGTCGTGTCCGGGCGGTGGCGGATCCGGATCGACGTCGGGTGTCGTCGGTTCGGGGCGATGCAGCATGGATGGCGTGTTCATGTCACTCCCGCGCGACGGCGCGCGCATCTCGATGGCGAGGCGAGCGCCCGCAAGCACCGTGCCTGCTCTCGCGCCGCGGCCATCGGGCGTTTGGTTCATCGGTCATTCGTCGTAAGCCGCCATGACGAGCCACATCGTGCGCCCCTCGGCGCTCAGTTGCACGGCGAGCGCGAACGGATCGGACGGCTCGCATCGCGCGATGAGCGCCTGCTGCGCGCGCTCCGGGCCGTCGTAGACGGTGTCGTTCAGTGCGCGTACCTCGTCCTTGCCGTCGAACATGCGGCGCTCCGGCCGATAGACCAGCGATTCGCGTTTCCACGTCGCGAAGCGTTCGCGCACGTGGCCGAAGTCGCCGCCGCAGACGTTCGCGTCGTAACGTATCCTTTCCCTGGCTGCATTCATCACGATGTCCTCTCGTCCATACCGGACGCGTGCGCGTCGTATCCGCATGCCCGGCCCTCGCCGGCTTGCAAGCGCCGTGCCGCGGACACCGCGGGTACGGCGCTTGCGCCTTCTCATCGACAAGGAGGTTGACCATGACCGTTCACGCCCCCGGCCGCCGCGACGCCGTGTCACCGGCTGCCGGACTGCTCCGGCTCGCCACGTCGCGCCCGCCGTCCGAAGACAAGACGGAGGAGCGCATCGACGAAGGGCTCGAGGAGACGTTCCCGGCCAGCGATCCGCCCGCCGTCGGCGGTGCGACGCGTATCGACCCCGCCAAGCCGTCCGGCGAGCACGAACGTCGCGCGCCGCACGTCCCTTCCCCGCCCCGCGATCACGGCTGACGGCGGCACCCGGCGCGCGGTGCATGGCAGCAGCGGCGCACCGGCGAAATCAGGAGCGATCCGATGAAAGTCCTTGAACGCAGATGGCATGAAATCAGCGGCGCGGCCGGCGTCGCGGCGCTCGCCGCGATCGAAAGCGCGGTGGTGCTGGCAATCGTCACGGTGACGGGTATCGGTCACTGACGTCCCGCACCGACCGGCCGCGGCGCCGCCGTGGAAGATGTACAAGCGCGGTGGCAAATTTCTCCGTCGCCCGGCCGCCCAGGCCCGGCGTGCGCGCCGTGCGCGCGGCACGCGACCTGCTCCCGTATCGTTCCGATCACGAAGGAGGCGTTCATGTATCGCGTCAACGAGATCATGTCGCGCGACGTAGTGTGCGTCGCGCCGACCGACACGATCCGCCATGCGGCCGAATTGATGCAGCGCTTCGATATCGGCGTGCTGCCCGTGTGCGACGGCACCGAACTCGTCGCGATCGTGACCGACCGCGACCTCGCGGTGCGGGCGCTGTCGCACGGTCATTCGCCCGATACGCCGGTTCAGGCGGTCGCGTCCCGGCCGGTGCAGTGGTGCGTCGAGGACGATGGCGTCGGCGACGTCCAGCAGCGGATGGCCGACGTGCAGTTGCACCGGTTGCCGGTGCTCGACCGCAGCCTGAAGCTGGTCGGCATGGTGTCGCTCGGCGACATCGCGACGCGCGCCGGCGGTCCGGCGCGCGACGAGCTGGCCAATACGCTCGAGGACGTATCGCTGCCGCGCCGCCGTTGATCGGCGTCCCTCATCACCTCGCGGCCCGTTCTCCCGGCGCATTGCCCGCGCGGCGAATTCGCATGCGCACCGGGTTGCCGCTACGATCAGGAGGTTTTCGATGACAACGGACAAACCGTCGCGCGACCCCGCGCGCATCGTCGGCACCCGTCCGCGCACGGCCGTCGGCGGACCGGGGCCCGACGTGATGGCCGCCCGCACGTTCGAAGGCGATCGCGTGCTGACGATGGATGGCGACGACGTCGGCAAGCTCACCCACATCATGCTCGACGTGCGCGCCGGGCGGGTCGCGTATGCGGTCGTGTCGTCGGGCGGCCTGCTCGGGTTCGGCGACAAGCTGCTCGCGGTGCCGTGGAACGCGCTCGTCCTCGATGCCGAGCGCGAGTGTTTCGTGCTGCCGGTCAACACCGAACGCGTGCGCGAGGCGCCCGGTTTCGACAAGAGCCGGTGGCCCGCGATGGCGGACCCGGAATGGGCCGAAGCACTGCATGCGTACTACGGCCGCTCGCCGTACTGGCTGATCGAGGAAGGCGAAACGGCGCTCGATTCGCCGCCGTACGAGGCGTCGCCGGGCGGCCCCGAGGACGGCACGCGGCAGCACTGACGCCTGGCCGCCGGAAAGCCGATCACTGCGCGGCGGCCACCGTCTTCGCGAGTTGCCGCGCGGCACTCAGGTGCGCGTTCAGCGTCGGCAGCGTGCGGGCCGCGAATGCGCGAAGCTGCGGATCGCGGCCCTCTTTCGCCTCGGTTTCGTAAAGCCGGACCGCCGCTTCGTGCGCGCGGGGCCCGGCCAGCGCCACGTACGCGGCATCGAACGCGCGCCCGTCCTTCGCCCGCAATGCCGTTACCTCTGGATCGACGAGCATGCGCGTCTGCACCGGCACGCCCTTTTGCGCACCGATATGCCGCAATTCGTCCGCGATACGCGCGTGATCGTCGACCATCCTGCGGGCGAACGCCTTCACGTCCGCGTTCGACGAGCGGTCGAGCGCGAGCTGGCCGGCCTGCCGTTCCACCTTGCCGATCATGCCCGCCTTGTCGACGAATTCGGCATCGATACCGATCGGTCGTTGGGTCAGGCCAGCCTCGTCGGCGGTCGGGCCGGGGCGGATGACGCCGGGCGCGACCTGCGCGGATGACGCGGGCGGCGCCTGCGCGTGCGACAGCGCGGATGTCAGGATACTGACGGCGGCCGTCAGCACGATGGCCATCGGCCGCCGCGTGCCGGGTTTCATTCGGTGGAGTGTCGTCATCCGGGCCTCCGTGTCGGGCGACGGAGCGGGCCGGCCGCCCGGTTTGCCGTCACGCGGGACGATGGGCCGACGTGAAGAAATCGGTCCACGCGCCGTTGTGCCACGCGCCCTCGGTACGCTCGACCGACAGCGCGCCGGCCGCGAGCATCGTCCGCTCGGCGAACGTGATCGTGCGCCGCGTCACGTGCGCGGCCAGCACGACGCCGTTCTCGCATTGCTTGAGCGCGCCATGCCCCTCCGGCGCATCGCCGCGCATCCGGCCGAGCGCGCCGCACAACGCGCCGACATAGCCGCCGACGAGCGGCACCCCGATCCACGCGAGCGGCGAATGAAGCCCGACCAGATAGAGCAGCGCGGCCCCGGCGAGCCCGACGACCGCACCGATGGCCACGCCTTCCAGCGCGCCGAGGCCGCCCGGCCGCGCGGCGGAGTCCGCATAGACGTCGCCGCCGAGCCAGAACAGCGCGTGCTGTCCGGGCGGATTGAGAAAGAAGACCTTCACGTCGTCCCGATGCATGGCGTGGCCGCGCAACTGTTCCGCGCAGCGTTCCGCCTGTTCGAGCCGCGAGAAACGGCCCGCGATGATGGTGTCCATGTCGAACCTCCTGCCCGGTGACGCGCAGGGCCGCGGGCGTGCGACGCCCGGTCGGCCCGGCGCTGGCCCGCGCATCACGTTACTTCCGGCGGATCTGCAGCTTGTCGCGCACGCCGCTCACGCCGTCGACGTCGTGCGCGACGCGGATCGCGGTCGCGCGTTGCCGCTCGTCGGGCACGTTGCCCGTCAGTTCGACCACGCGATCGTGAACCTGCACGTCGATGTCCGCGGAAGCCAGCCCGCGTTCGGCGACGAGCGCGGCCCGGACGCGGGACGCGAGCGTCGCATCGCGGATCTGGCCCCCGACGGCCGACGCCTGGCTCGCGAGCTTCGCACGCGTGCCCTCCTCGGCGGCTGCGTGGCGGGGTGTCGCGATCCATGCACACGACAGCATCAGTATGCTCGCGATCGGCACGACCGGCGTCCTGCGTCGGCCGCGTGCAGGCCGGCGGCAGCCGCCGTCGCGCCGCATGCTTTCCGTTGCGTCCATCGCGTCTCCTTTTCGTATGCGGCCGAGTGGCCAGGGGGCCGGCCGGCCGGGCCGCGTGCTCGCCGCTATCGGTCGCGCGGCTTCCCGTCGCCGGCGTCGTCCGGTACGACGTCGACGATCACGCTCGCGAGCGTCGGCATGTCGACCGGCTTGCACAGATACGCATCGAACCCGGCGGCCATCACGCGACGCCGGTCGGCCGTGCCGGCGTGCGCGGTCACCGCCACGACCGGCAGATGCCCGCCGCCGTTCGGCAAATGCCGGATCTGGTCGAGCAGCCAGTAGCCGTCGCCGTCCGGCATCGCGAGATCCGACAGCACGACGCTCGGCTGCTGCCGCTCCACCGCCGCGAGCGCATCGTGCCCCGAACGCGCGGTCGATACCTGTGCGCCCATCGTCTTGAGCGCCGCCGCGAGGCTGGTCCGCGACGTTGCGTCGTCGTCGACCACCAGCACGCGCTGGCCGTCGAGCGCGACCGTATCGGGAGCGCCTCGCGCGCGCGACGTCTGCCCCACCGGATCGTCGGCGTCCCAGCCGGCCGGCAGCGTCACCGTGACGGTCGTTCCGCGCCCGGCGCCCGCGCTCGTCGCGACGACCTCGCCGCCGTGCAGCTGCGCGATATTGCGCACGATCGACAGGCCGAGCCCGAGGCCGCGCTTGGGCGACGTGAACGCGCCTTCCGGCCGGCTGAACGTCTCGAACAGATGCGGCAGGCGTTCCGGTGCAATGCCTTGTCCGGTGTCGGAGACCGACAGCCGCACGCGTTCGCCCGCGCGCGTCAGCGAAACGTTGATGCGGCCACCCGGCGGCGTGAACTTGATCGCATTCGACAGCAGGTTGGACAGGACCTGACGCAGGCGTTCGCCGTCCGCCGGAATCACGCAGGCGGGCATCGCGTATTCCGTCGACAGCACGAGCCCGTTCGCCTGCGCGGTCGCGTCGAGTTCACGCGCGGCGTCGCGCACGATCCGCACGAGATCGACCGGCACGCGCTCGAGGCGCAGCCGGCCGGTCGCGAGCGACGATGCGTCGAGCAGGTCGGCGACCATGTGCGACAACGACCGTGCGCTGCGATCGATCGCGGCGACCGCCTGCTGCACGAAACCCGGCCCGTCGGCATTGCGCAGTACCTCGACCCAGCCGTAGATCACGTTCAGCGGCGTGCGCAGTTCGTGCGACACCGTCGCCAGCAGCTCGTCCTTCAGCCGGTTCGACGCGTCGGCCTGTACGCGCGCGTCGCGGGCGCCGCGCAGCGAACGGAGGTGGTGGCGTTCGTCGCGGCGGCGTTCGCCCGCTTCGCGCAGCGTCAATGACAGGCCCGTGCAGTTGCCCTGCGCGTCGACGATCGGCGACGCGGCGAACGTAGCGCGAAAACGGCCGCCGTCAGGGCGCACGCACAGTACGTCGAGCGGCCCGACCGGCGCGCGCAGGTCCGCGAACGATGCGGGCACCGGATGCCGGCGCAACCAGCGCGGCGCGATCATCGTGACGATGTCCCGTCCGTTCGCCTGGGTCGTATCGATGCCGAAGATGCTTGCCGCGGCCGGATTCCAGCTGGTGATCCGGCGCGCGGCGTCGGTCCCGACGATGGCATCGGGCGACGCGTCGACCACGCGGCGCAGCAGCCCGTCGTCGGGCGCAGCCGCGACGGACGACGGCTCGAGGTGCGGCGGGTACGAGCCGCCGTCGTCGTCATCGATCTCGCGCAGACGATCGTTCGCGAGCAGCGGCTTCACGGCCGTCACCAGCACGCATTCGACGAAACTGATCGCGACGAACGCGCCGGCTTGCGCCAGCAGCGTCGCCAGCGGCGCGTCGCGCCACCACAATGCGCCGATCACGCCGACGCTCGCGGCGGTCGCGACGAGTCCGCCGGCGAACGACGTCAGCCATGCGGCAGCCGCCACGCCTGCGTAGAAAGGCAGCGGCGCAAAGGGCGCGTGCTGGCCGACAGCCCGAATCGCCCACGCCTGCAGCGCGGACGCCAGCCCGACGGCCAGCACGACCCATGCACCCTGCCGCAACACCTCACGGGTCAGAGTCCTCATTGCATCCTTGCATCGCACCGGCTGCCGTCGTGCGGGGCATGCCGCCAGTCGGCCATCCGGCATGCCGTCGAACGCGCCGGGCGAGCGTGAACGCGTCAGCAAACGGCGTGCCTGGCCGGGGCTGGCAGTCGGGTTCGCGGCAACGGCAGGCGGGACCGTGCGCCCGCTCGGGGCCGTGGCCGATCAGGTCGTCGCCGATCTCACGGCGCGCGCGGGCGCACCGTGCGGCCGGCCACTTTTTTCATCGACTTCCTGTAAAAAAGCGCCGGTAGCGACCGGATGGAGCGTCGCGCGCCGAATGCGCGGAAAACCGATGGGAGATTCCTTTCGTGCCGCTCGCCCGCATTGGAAATTCCTATTCAGCGGCACCTTCGTGGT
The DNA here is from genome assembly GCF_015712225.1 of Burkholderia sp. 9775_39. Taxonomy (NCBI): domain Bacteria; kingdom Pseudomonadati; phylum Pseudomonadota; class Betaproteobacteria; order Burkholderiales; family Burkholderiaceae; genus Burkholderia; species Burkholderia sp. 9775_39. The sequence goes on from NZ_JACCQC010000019.1 coordinate 87,040, forward strand.
CGTTTCGCTGTCGATGATAAATATTGCAATCAACGGGATGCGTGATGCCGTTTTTCAAAACGGCCCGCGAACGCCTATGGGTGAATCCGCCAACCGGACGAAGCAGCGCGCAGACGACCGCCGGCTGTCCGGCCGGTCCGCCGCGATGCGCACGCTGCTCGGCCGTATCGAGAAAATCGCGCCGACCCGCGCGAGCGTGATGATTGCCGGCGAAAGCGGGGTCGGCAAGGATATCGTCGCGCGCCGGCTGCACGATCTGAGCGCCCGGCGCGACGGCCCGTTCGTGCCGATGAACTGCGGCGCGATTCCGCCTGACCTGGCCGAGGCGCAATTGTTCGGGCACGAGAAAGGCAGCTTTACCGGCGCGGTCACGCAGCGTGAAGGGTTCTTCGAAGCCGCGCGCGGCGGCACGCTGCTGCTCGACGAGATCGCGGAGATGCCCGCGGCGCTGCAGGTGAAGCTGCTGCGGGCGATCGAGTCGAACACGATCGTGCGGGTGGGCGGCACCGAATCGATTCCGCTCGACGTGCGGTTCGTGTCGGCCACCCGCCACAATCCGGCCGACGCCGTGCGCGACGGCCGGTTGCGCGAGGACCTGTTCTACCGGCTCGCCGCGTTCGCGATCTACGTGCCGCCGCTGCGCCAGCGCGACGGCGACGTCGAGACGATCGCGCAGGAATTCGTCGACACGCTGAACGCGCGGCATCGCTCGCACAAGCGGCTGACCGACGCGGCGATCGCCGCGTTGCGCGCGTATTCGTGGCCCGGCAACGTGCGCGAGCTGCACAACACGATCGAGCGCGCGTACATCCTGTCGGACGAAGGCATCGAGGTCGCGCTGCCGAAGCAGCCGGTGCCGGCCGTCGACAGCACGTCGGAAGGCGCGATGGCGCTGCCGCTCGGCGCGACGCTGCACCACGCGCAGCAACGCTTCATCGCGGCGACGCTGCGTCACTTCGACGGCAACAAGCCGCGCGCGGCCAAGGCCCTCGGCATCAGCCTGAAGACGCTCTACAACCGGCTCGCGCTGATGCGCGACCAGGACGGTTCGTGAGCGGCGCGGCCCGCGAGCCGCGGGCCGCGAGCCGCCGCTGCGTCAGGCGACCTTGAACTGGCCGACCGTCGTCGCCAGCGCGTTCGCCTGCGACTGCAGCGCGGTGGCCGCCGCGGTCGACTGTTCGACGAGCGCCGCGTTCTGCTGCACCATTTCGTCGAGCTGCGTGACCGCGCGGTTCACTTCCTGGATGCCGCGCGTCTGCTCGTTCGCCGCGTGCGTGATCTCGGAGATGATGGTCGTCACGTTCGACACGTTGGACACGATCTCGCGCATCGTGTCGCCGGCCTGGCGTACCTGGCCGGACCCGGCCGACACGCTCGCGACCGTCGATTCGACCAGCACCTTCACTTCGCGCGCGGCTTGCGCGCTGCGTTGCGCGAGGCTGCGCACTTCCTGTGCGACGACCGCGAAGCCGCGGCCCTGTTCGCCCGCGCGGGCCGCTTCGACGGCCGCGTTCAGCGCGAGGATGTTGGTCTGGAACGCGATCCCGTCGATCACGCCGATGATGTCGCCGATCCGGCCCGACGCCTCCTCGATCTTCCCCATCGTCGCGACCACGTCCGACACGACCACGCCGCCGTGCGACGCGATCCGCGACGCGGCCGCCGCGCGTTCGTCGGCCTGGCTCGCGGCGGCGGCCGACTGACCGACGGTCGCGGTGATCTCTTCCATCGACGCGGCGGTTTGCTCGAGGCTTGCCGCCGCCGATTCGGTCCGCGACGACAGGTCCTGGTTGCCCGCCGCGATCTCGTTCGCGGCCGTGCGCACCGATTCGCTGGCGTCGCGGATCTGGCGCATCACGTGGTTCAGCTTGTCGACGAAGCTGTTGAACGAGCGCGCGATGTCGGCGACTTCGTCGCGGCCGTCGGCCGGCAGGCGCTGCGTCAGGTCGCCGGCGCCCGAGCCGATCGCGGCCATCGCCTGGCGCACCTGCGACAGGCGGCGGAACGCGGTCGCGGTGATCGCGCCGATGATCAGCGACGCCACGCCGACGATCACGATCAGCGTGATCAGCGACGCGGTCAGCAGCGAACGCATCCCGGCCGTCGCTTCGGTCTTGTCGAGCAGCACCAGCGCGTACCAGTCGGTGCCCGGCACCGGTTTCGCGCGCACCAGCTTCGCGTCGCCGCCGACGCCGACCTCGACCGGCGCATTCGCCGCCGCGATCGACGCCACGCCCAGCGAGCCGAGTTCGGGCGAGACGTCGGCGACCGGCTTCAGCGTGAGCTTCGCGTCCGGGTGCGCGACCACGTGGCCGCTGCTGTCGATCAGCATCCCGAAGCTCGCCGGCGTCGGGCGGATCGACTTGACGTTGGCGATCACGCTGTCCATCGACACGTCCGCGGCGACGACGCCCTTCAGCGCGCCGTCGCGCAGGATCGGCACCGCGAACGTGACGACGAGGTTGCCGGTGCCGGCATCGACGTACGGCGGCGTGACGACCGGCTTGCCGGCCTGCGCGGCCTGCTTGTACCACGGGCGGCCAGTCGGGTCGTAGTCGGGCGGGATGCCGGTCGGGTCGGAGAAGTGGAACGCCTTGTCGGCGTAGCCGGCGTAGACGTTGGTGAAGCCGCCGGCCGCGGCCATCTGCTTGAACACCGGCAGCGGATCGGGGGTCAGCGCGGCATCCTGCAGCGACGCGATCATCCGGCTGCGGGTCGCGACCCAGTCGGCGATCCCGACCACGTGACCGCTGGCGACGGAGGTCAGGTTGCGGTCGATCGCGTCGTCGTTGTACGAGCGTGCGATGAAATAGTTGATCAGGGTCGTGGCGACGAGCGCGAATACGACAATGGCGACGCACGCGGCGAGAATGCGGGCGCGAATGGACGAGAACATGGCAACGACTCGGTAAGGGAGCGCGAACGCCCGGTGGACGAATTCACCGGGTAAACGGCAATCGCGCCGCTTACTTGAGGTCGTTGTGACAATTCAGTGAAACGTATGACGAAAGCCGCCGGCGACTGTCGGCGGATCGTCAGGATGGCCGGCGCCGACGGGCATGCGGCATGCCGGTGCGGCGCCGGGCCGCCGCGCGTTACAGCCGATGGCTCGGGCGCGGATCGGCGTCCGCGGGCGCCGCGTCGGCGCGGGTGTCGCGGTTGAACTCGTCCTTCTGGCGCATCCGCTCGCGCAGGTTGCGGATCGCGAACACGTGGATGTAGTCGTGCACGCGCGCACCGGACGACAGCGCGCGCACTTCGTCGTCGAGCATCGCGCGCAGCTGATCCGCGCCGATCGCACGCTGTTCGGCGGCTTCCTTGAGTGAATCGAGCAAATTGTCCTTGGACATCGACGGACTCCTGACGGACGAGGAACGAAAAGATGACGGTACTGGAAGCTTAAAGACTAGACAGATACGCGGCGTACGATGCGCCGGCACGTGTTTGCGCGTGATCAACGGCACGTTGCGTGCCGCCGCGCCGATCCGTTTCCGAACCGACCCCGCGCGGGGTTCGCGGTGCACGTGGCCCGCACGTGGCCCGCGAACGAGACTGGAAGCCCTGCCACGCCACCCCGGGGCGCGGCACTGACGACGGGCGGCAGGTGAAACGCGCGCGACGCCGATGCAGACGCGAACTTAGACCGGCCGAAATCATGCGTCAAGCGGCGCCCCGCGTGTGCCGCCCATTCGTCGAACGAACCTGCCGGCCCGGCCGGTCGACTGCCGTGCGTGTCAGCGGATTCCGATACGCGTCGCGCATTTTCCTGACAGCGACTTCAGCGCGCGCCGCTTGGCAGCGCACCGTCGCCGCACGATACTGATCACATGAACCAGGCGTTCATACCGGAACATCGCTCAGCTGGCCATCGAGCTGGCACGCGGGGTTCCGCGCAGGAGACCAATCATGGCACATCGCAACTTGCCGGGCCGGGACGGCCAGCGGCGCGCGTCGGGCAACGCGCGCGCCCTGCCCGCCCGGGCCGCGTCGGCCGGCAACCGTCCGTCCGACGATCTCGACACCCTGCTCGCGCTCGCCCGCGAGGCCGGGTTGCTCGTCACGCTCGACGGGCAGATCGGCCGCGAGAAGTATCAGAGCGTCGTGGGGTCGGTTCTCGCGCTGCAGCGGTTCGCCGCGGCGCTCAGCGCGCGAACCGAAGCCGACGCGCCGGCCGTGTCCGAGCCGCGTCGCAAGGCGCGCCCGGGCTGGCCGCATGCGAATCGTCTGCGCAGCCGCACGTGCAGCGCATGCGCGCCGCTCCGTGTCGCTCATCCGCATTCGCGGGTACGGCGCGGCGCGGGCCGCCGGCACGACCTGCGATCGGTTCTTCGTATCCTCTGATCTGAGCGCGTCACCGACGCACGGCACGAGGCGACTGCCATGCCCGCGCGCTGCCGTGCAGGCTTCCAGGTTCGCCGTGGTCCGTGCCGAAGCGACCGCGCGATGACGCGCCGCTCGACGCGGCCGCGTTCAAAACCATTCCTGCGGGAAAGTGAATTCGACGGGGCCAGGCGGAAAGCGGACGGGGTGACTTGCACCCCGCCCGTCCTCCAAGGCAACCGTCGGTTGCCTACCCTCGTGCCAGAGAGTTCCCGGTCGGATGACGCGCCGGACGAACACGTGGCGCGGCTCCCGAAAATGATGTGACGGCGGCGCGTGCGACGGTGATCGTCACTCGCATGCCGGCGCGGTTGCCGTCGCGATTGCACGACCGACCCGCCGCGTCGCCGGATGTTTCATCACTGTCTCACGCGATGTGCGTCGCGTTTCTGATGCAGGTCAATCCAAACCCGCTTCGGTCGCGATGACGCGCGATTCAGTCCGCGCCACGCACCAGCAACACGGGCACTTGCGCGAGATGCGCGACGCGCCGCGCGACGCTGCCGATCAGCCAGGCGGCGATGCCGCGACGGCCATGCGTGCCGACCACCAGCAGCTCCGCGCGCCAGTGCACGGCATCGCGCATCAGCGCATGGGCCACGTCGTCGCTGGTCGGGCGCGTTTCGACGATGCCGCGCTTGGTCGGATTGCCGGTCGCATGGAACAGCGGGCCGATCTTCGCGAGCGCATCCTCGCCCTCCGCGCGGTACGCATCCTCGAGCGAGCGCACCGGCACGACATCGGTCAGACGAACCGCGCGATCGATCACGTACGCCGCATACAGCAACGTCGTCGGCGCCGCGAAGCCGAGCCCGACGCGCACCGCGTGCAGCGACGGCTCGCTGCCGTCGACCGCGAACATCAGCCGCTGCAGCGCGCCGTCCGACGGCCGCGCATAGGTTCCCGGCACGATCAGCAGCGCGCAGCGCGCGCGTTTCGTCAGCGTGTCCGACATCGCGCCTTCGACGAGCCGCAACAGCCCGTGATGCGGATTCGCGCCGATCACCAGCACGTCCGCATGCCACGTCGACGTATCGTTCACCAGTGCGTCCGCCACCGAGCCGCCTGTGACCGACGTATCGACGACCGTCTGTTCGACGTCGATGCCGTTGTCGGCGAACAGCGCCGCGATCCGCTCGCAGGTGGCGTGCGCTTCGCGCGTCATGTCCTCGCGCGCGGACGTCAGCAGCGCATCGATGCGCGGAATGTCGGGCAACACGAGGCGCGGATTGTCGATCGCGCAAATGATGCGCAATCGCATGCCGGGGCTCAGCAGCGTACGCACGTAGCGCGCGGCGGTCAGCGATTCGGGCGTCGGGTCGACGGCCAGCGCGATCCGCGCGAGCGTCGGGATGGGCTGGGCAGGCTGCATGGCGAAGGCCTCCGTGCGTGCACGTCGTCGCTGAACGACGACGGGCGCTTCGCGCGGCAGCGGCGCGCGGCGGCCGGACAGCCGCCGCGGTCGCAGGGATCGGCGGATGCCACGCGAAGCGCGGACAAGCAATGCGTTCGTTCAGCATAGGCCGTCCGGCCCGCGCGTGCATGATCGCGATCAACGATCGCGCGGCACCCTGCCCGCGCCGGCTTACGACTTCGTCGGCATCGACGCGGCCGGACGGTTCGCGTAGAACAGCGCGTACGCGATGCCGAGCAGCACGATCCACACCGGCCCGATCACGAGCGCGACGCGCGTATCGGGCGTGAACGCCATCAGCACGACGACCAGCGCGAGAAACCCGAGCGCGACGAACGAACCGAGCGGATAGAACGGTACGCGAATCGGCAGGCGCGCGATCTTGTCGGCCGACAGCGTGCGGCGAAAACGCATCTGCGCGATCAGGATCACGCACCACGTCCAGATCGCGCCGAACGTCGACACCGACGTGAGCCACGTGAACACGTGCTGCGGCGCGAGATAGTTGAGCAACACGCCGATCAGCAGCAGCGCGACCGACACGGCCACGCCGTACACGGGCACGCCGCTGCGGTTCACGCGACCGAGCGCGGCCGGCGCCTGGCCTTGCTGCGCGAGGTTGTAGAGCATCCGCGCGGTGCTGAACAGGCCGCTGTTGCACGACGACAGCGCCGCGGTCAGCACGACGAAGTTGATGATGCCGGCGGCGGCGGGAATGCCGAGCCGCGAGAACGTCATCACGAACGGGCTGCCCTGCGTGCCGATCTGGTCCCACGGATAGAGCGACATGATCACGAACAGCGCGCCGATGTAGAAAATCAGCACGCGCCAGAACACCGAGTTCACGGCCTTGGTCAGCGACTTCTCCGGGTTGCGCGCCTCGCCGGCCGTGAGGCCGAGCATCTCGACGCCGAGATACGCGAACATCACGATCGGCAGCGCGGCGATCACGCCGTTGATCCCGTTCGGCATGAAGCCGCCGTGCGACCACAGGTTCGAGATGCCGGTCGCGATGCCGCCGTTGCCGATGCCGAACGCGATCATCAGCCCGCCGCCGATGATCATCAGCACGATCGTGACGATCTTGATCAGCGCGAACCAGAATTCGAATTCGCCATACAGCTTGACCGCGATGAAGTTCACCGAGCCCATCGCCATCAGGGCCGCGAGCGCCCAGATCCAGTTCGGCACGCCGGGAAACCACATGTGCATGTAGACGCCGACCGCCGTGATTTCCGCCATGCAGGTGACGATCCACACGAACCAGTAGGTCCAGCCGGTCAGGTAACCGGCGAGCGAGCCGAGGTAGTCGCGCGCATAGCGGCTGAAGGCGCCGGCGACCGGGTTGGTGATCGCCATTTCGCCGAGCGCGCGCATGATCAGGAAGATCGCGAGGCCGCCCAGCAGGTAGGTCAGCAGGATGGCCGGGCCGGCCGTGCGGATCGCGGTGGCGGAGCCGAGGAACAGGCCGACGCCGATCGTCGCGCCGAGCGCCATCAGGTTGATGTGCCGTTCTTCCAGCCCGCGGTGCAACTGGTCTTCTGGTTGTTTCAAATCCGTCTCCTGGCAGCCGCGAGCGGGCCGCCGTCATTGTGTCGATGACAAGGCGCGCCCGTTCATGCCGAGTGTGGCAGCCGAAAACGAAATAATCGCCGCTGTCGATTTCCGAATAAGAAACGACACGGATGCCGCGTCAATCCGGTTGGAATTGCCGCGGATTATCCGAATTTCCCGGAACAATCCGGAAAAACGGATCGAGCCCTTCACGGAATACACCCGAGCGGCCCGCGCGACGCGGCTGTGCGCGTGGCGAGCGGCAACGGGATCCATCGCTTTCGGCGCGAACGACCGCGCGTCGAATGTGCGCAATTTCGCGCACGCAATATGCAGGCGGGATTATAGGGAGGATCGGCGATTTAACGCCAGGTGATTTTGGGGAAAATCGCGGTGCGTGAAAGCGGTGATCGGATTCGAATGCGCGCGGCGCAGCGCGCGCATTTATTTCGACAACGTCGCCCGGACCGTATATTCGCCGTCGAGCCGGCCCTGCTCGGGCCGCACGAAATAACGCGACGAATCCAGATCGGCCGGCAGCGGCTCGACCGGATAACCGTGCTTTTCCCACGCATCGAGGCCGCCCTTCAGCGCGCGGATGTTGTGGATCATCTTCTTGCGCTGCATCTTCGCGATCAGGCGCTTCGCGGTCGCCTCGTTCGGGCACACGCAATAGACGACGATCGGCCGTTTCAGCACTTCCGGATCGAGCAGATCGGGCGAATCGAGATCGACCGGCACCGCGCCCGCAATCCGGTACGGCTCGCGTTCGCGAATCGCCTTGGGCCGCGCGTCGAAGATCAGCGGCGGTTCGCTGGACGTCATCATCTCGACGAGCTGCGGCGGCGAAATGCGCACCTGCGCGAGATAGCGGCGGAACTGCACGCGGCGCACCCAGCGGTACAGCAGGAACGTGATGAAGATCGCGAGGAACGCGTCGAGGATCGTGCCGCCGCTCGCGCGCACCCACAGCACGAACTGGACGATCTGGTCGTGAATCGCTGCGCCGCCGATCAGCCAGAACGCCGCCCACAGCGACGCGCCGGCCAGATCCCAGAACAGGAACACGCCGATGCCGATCGCGGTCGTGCCGAGCAGCGGCGCCGACACGAGGCCGAGGCCCGGCAGGAATTTCGACAGCACGAGCAGCGGCGCGCCGTATCTTTCGAACACGTTACGCGCGAAGCGCAGCGTCGTGTCGAGCGACAGCGAGAAGCGCACGAGGCCGTTCAGCAGACGCCGGCCGCGCGTGCGGCCCATGAAGAACCACAGCGAATCGGCCAGCATCGTCGCGCCGATCGCCGCCGCGAACATGCTGACCCAGGACGCCTGCCCCATCGCCGCCATCGTGCCGCCGAGAATCAGCATCGGCACGGCCGGCACCGGCACGCCGAGCTGCGTGATCAACACGCTCGCGAACACGGCCCACGGGCCGAGCGACGATGGAATAGCAATGGGAAAGTGCCACACGGCGGCGCTCCTGAAAGACATGCAGGCCGCGCGACGGGGCCGTCGGTACGGCGGCGCAACGGCTGCCGCGGCACGTCCGCGACCGACCGGTGCATCATGCGCATTCTAAACGGGTTTGGCCTCGACCGCGCGGAACGCGGGCCGTCGGCACGGGCTTTGCGCCGGGCGTGACGCGCCCGTGACAGTCACGCGTCGGAGCGCTGCGCGAGCTGGGCGACGTGTTCCGCGTAGTCGGGAAACTCGGCCGCCAGCGCGGCCGCATCGGCCAGCTCGAATTCCGCGAACTCGAACCCCGGCGCAACCGTGCAGCCGACGAGCGCGACGTGCTGCGGCGACGCGCAGCGCGCGCCGAACCAGCTTCCGGCCGGCACGACCGCCTGGAACACGGTGCCGGGATGCGTGAGCGGATTGCCGAGCCGGTGGATCGTCAACCCGTCGCGCGCGTCGAGTACCCACACTTCGATCGGGTCGCCCGCATAGAAATGCCAGACCTCGTCGGAGCGGATGCGGTGCCACGACGAATACGCGCCGTCGCACAGCAGGTAGTAGATCGCGGTCGACGCGGCACGGGGCGCGCCGTCGGCCGGACGCACGACCGAATCGGTCGCGCGGTAGGTTTCACGGAAATAGCCGCCTTCGGGATGCGGCTGCAGGTCGAACTGGCGAATCAGGTCGGGCGCGGAAATCGGCATGGCAGATGACGTCGGTAAGGTAGGAAACCGGCATCCGGCGGCCTGCCCGATCTCGATTTACGCGCTCGGATGCCGCCGGATGTCCCTGCGTCGATCGCCGCGGCCATGCGCGCGGCGATCGAGCGGACACCGGCCGATGCTGCCAGAACTGCGTGCCGGGATGCAACCGTCGACGCGCAATCGCGCACCGGCGAGCGTATCGGCAGTGCGGCGCCGCGCGCCGGATCGCTCGCGCCGACGGCCGGCCCGGCGCGCGGCGCTCGGCCGACCGCGGATGTGTGCGCCGCGTCGGCCGCCGTACCGCCCGTCGTCGATCATGCGGCCGCCGACGCCCCCGCCTCGCCATGCCGCACCAGCAGCACGGGCCGGTCGGCCGCGCGCAGCAACGATTCCGCCACGCTGCCGAGCAACAGCCTGCGCAGGCCGTGTCGCCCGCTCGTGCCCATCACGATCAGATCGGCGTCGGCTTCGGCCGCCGTGCGCATCAGCACCGTCGCGATGTCCTCGCCGTACGCGTCGAGCGCGCGCACCGTGCCGCGCACATGCTGCCGCGCGAGCGCCGCTTTCGCATCGTCGAGCACCGGCGTCGCGGCGTCGGCCGCGGCGGCATCGCCGTCGCGCTCGGCCGCGAAGCCGGCGTCGACGTCGACGAGCTGCGGCCGATGCTCGACGACGTACGCACAGGTCACTTCGCCGCCGGACGCCGTCGCGATCCGGATCGCCTCGTTCAGCGCGAGACGCGCGCTCGGGCTGCCGTCAAGCCCGACGAAAATCCGCTTGTACATGGTCCGTCCCTCCGACCGGGCGCGCGTCGCGCACTGCGCCGCCACGACCCGTTACCGCAAGCCGGCCCGGCGCCGGCTTGTCTGCCGAACAGTCTGCCCCACGTGCCGACGCGCGCGTTGACGCGCGTCAAGCGCGCCTCGCGCGCCCGCTGCCCCACGCCGTTTGCCGCAATTTCAACCGCCCCCATTACAAAAAATGTGTAAAACGCGCACAATTTCATCTTGAAAATAGTCGTTGCACGCAGCCGGTGCGAGTTTTCCCGGTTTTGCCGCGCTGCCCGAGTGCCCCGGGTAGCCCGAATAACAGAATGGCCATCGAATGACCGCCAGTGGAACCCCGACGCGTGACGCCCGAGGGCCCACGCGCCTCCAGACCATGTTACGCCAGCCGTTCGCGGCCGGCGTCGTCGCGCTGTGCGCGGGCGCCGTGCTGTCGCTCGGCGTCGCGCTGCTGGTGCGCGAGCAGTGGCAAGGCGCCGTTCACACGCGTTTCGAACGCCGCACGTCGCACGTGACCGCGATGCTGCGCCACGAACTGCAGGCCGGTGTCGCCGTGCTCGAAGGCGCGCGCGGCGCGTTCGGCCTCGTCCCGGACATGACGCCCGGCCAATGGCGCCGGTATGCGGAGACGCTCGATCTCGACAGCGGCCGCTCGCCGGTCCGGCAGATCGGCTATGCGCCGCTGACGCCCGCGGCGCGCGCCGCGCTGGCCGGCGCGAAGCCGTTGCCGGCCGATCCGCTCGCGGCTGCGACGCTCAGCGCGCCCGTCTCGAACTCGCCGGTCGTGCGCTTCGGTGCGTCCGACGCGGTGCCGCTCACGCGCGCGCTGCGCACCGGCGATATCGCGCTCGGCGTTCACCCTGCCGACGACGACACTTCCCGCGACGCCCGTACCCTGACGCTGTTCCTGCCCGTGGCGTCTTCGCCGCTGGCGGCCGCCAAGCCCTCCGGCACGCGGGAAGGCGGCGCCGACGGGATGCTGTTCGCGGCGCTGAGCCCGCGGCGCCTGATCGAGCGGGCGCTCGATGCGGAGCGCGGAATCGACCTGTGGATGACCGCCGGCGGCGATGCGCGCGCGATCGCCAGCGTCGAGACGACGACCGACGAAGCATCGGCGTCACCCGACCTGATGCGGCGCACCGATGTGCTGAATTTCGGCGGCACCGCGCTGACGCTCGCCTATTCCGCAGACGGCCGGCCGAGCGCGACCGGCGCGCAGCGTGCGGCCGGCACCGTGCTCGCCGCCGGGCTGATCGCGTCGTTCGCGTTCGCGGCGCTCGTCCATGCGTTGCTGCGCGGGCGCGCCGACGCCGGTGCAAGCAGCCGCGGCATCCTCAACGAGGCGCGGATGATGGGCATCATCCGTTCGTCGATGGAAGCGATCATCACGATCGACGAGAAGCAGACGGTGGTGATCTTCAACCCGATGGCCGAACAGGTGTTCGGCGTGTCCGCGATGGAAGCGATCGGCGCGCCGCTGTCGCGCTTCATTCCCGAACGGTTCCGCGCCGCGCACGCGAAGCACGTCGACCAGTTCGGCGTGACGGGCGTGTCCGAGCGGCAGATGGGCCGCCAGCGCGTGCTGTTCGGGCTGCGGGCCAACGGCGAGGAGTTCCCGATCGAAGCGTCGATCTCGCAGATCCGCGACGCGTCGGGCAAGCTGTATACGGTGATGCTGCGCGACATCACGGAGCGGCAACGGGCCGAGAATGCGTTGAAGCAATCGCGCGAGGAATTGCGCGAATTGTCCGCGAACCTGCAGAACGTGCGCGAGGAGGAAAAGACCCGTATCGCGCGCGAACTGCACGACGACCTCGGGCAACAGCTCACCGCATTGAAGATGGACCTGTCGGTCGTCGAGCAGCAATTGCGGATGCCCGGCCGCGCGCAACCCGATGAAGGCGTGCAGACGCATCTGCAAGGCATGCGGCGGCTGATCGACGCGACGGTCGCGTCGGTGCGGCGCATCGCGGCCGACCTGCGGCCGGTGATGCTCGACGATCTCGGCCTCGTGCCCGCGATCGAATGGCTCGCGAACGATTTCACGAACCGCTACGGGATCGATGTCGAGCGCCACATCGAAACCGGCGGCCTCACGTTCACCAGCGCGGGCGCGACCACGCTGTTCCGCATCGTCCAGGAAGCGCTGACGAACGTCGCGCGCCATGCGGATGCGACGCGCGTGGCGTTGCGGCTCGACATCGAGGAAGGCTTTTGCGTGCTGCGCGTCGCGGACAACGGCCGCGGCGCGGCGCCCGGCGGCCCGGCCCACGAGGACAAATCGTTCGGCCTGATCGGCATTCGCGAACGCGCCCACATGCTGGGCGGCACCGTGACGATCGACACCGCGCTCGCGCGCGGCTTCTCGATTACCGTCGCCTTTCCGCTCGCCACTGTTCAACAGGACACGCTCATCACATGATCAAGGTGCTCATCGCCGACGACCATACGCTCGTACGCGACGGTCTGCGGCACATCCTCCAGAACGCCACCGGATTCGAGGTGGCCGGCGAAGCCTGCGACGGCCCGTCGACGATCGCGCTGGTGCGTGCGACGCCCGCGCAGGTGCTCGTGCTCGACCTGTCGATGCCCGGCCGCAACGGCGTCGAGCTGATCAAGCAGATCAAGGACGAAAAGCCCGCGCTGCGCGTGCTGGTGCTCACCATGCACGCGGAGCAGCAATACGCGGTGCGGGCGTTCCGCGCGGGCGCGTCGGGGTATCTGACGAAGGAAAGCGCGAGCGCGGAGCTGGTCGGCGCGGTCACGAAAGTGGCGTCGGGCGGTGTCTACGTGAGCCTCGCGATGGCCGAGCAGTTCGCGCAGAGCCTGAACGAGCCGGCCGAAACGCTGCCGCACCAGCGGCTGTCCGACCGCGAATTCGACGTGTTCCGGCGGATCGCCGCCGGCCAGACGCTGACCGAGATCGCGAATGCGCTGTGCGTGAGCGCGAAGACGGTCAGCACCTACAAGACCCGGATCCTGGAAAAGATGCAGATGCCGCACGAAGCGGCGCTCGTGCGCTACGCGATGCGGCACAAGCTGCTCGACGAGACGGACGACGTCTGAGCCGGCGTCGTGCAGGCCCGGTCGGGCCCGCGCGTGATCGTTACTTCGCGGGCACCGGGCACGCGAGGTCGCCTTCCTCGCAGGACAGATAGCCCTTCAGGGTGTCGGTGCGCGCTTTCGTCAGATCGTCGAGACAGGTCGATACGACCATCGGGTATGCACTGCCGTCCTCGGCATTCGCGCTCGAGAAACGGCATTCGGCGTCGCGGTACGCGATCCACGCGCGCTGCGCATTCACGAGCTTGTCGGCAAGCGGCCGCGCGTCGCGCAGGCGCGCGGTGACGGCCTGGTAAGTCCGGTTCAGTTCCCCGTCGGATTTCTTGTACGCGCGATCGGCACACGCCGTCATCGTCGCCTGATCCGTCGCGTCCGCACAATTCGCCTGCGCATGGGCGACGCTCGCCACCAGCGCCAGCGAGCCCAGCAGACCGGTCAAGACACGCATGGATGCTCCTTGTCGTTCGTTGAAGTGTGGAACCCGGCGCCCTGCTGCGCCCCGTGTGAATGGGCCGCGCCACGCGCCGCGGCGACATCGACCGCGATGCTAGCGCACGCGCGGCGGATTGTCAGCGGGGTGCGGCGCGGCAAGTGACGTGATCATGCACGCCAAGGTATCGCGCGGATCCCGCGCCGATCGGCATCCGGCGTTTCGCTCATGCGCGCCGCAGGCTATCCGCGACCGATTCGGCCGACCTCGTGCATCGGGCCGCCCAATGAAGAAGACGCAAAAAAGCCCGCACGCGATACGCGTGCAGGCTTTCTCGATACGGCTTCAATCGCGGCCGTCGAGGGCCGCGCGGCAACGGCCGGCTCAGTGGCCGAAGTACACCGACGAGCGGTCGCTCACGGCCGGCACGGCCGCACGCTGGCCCGACTGCGACGTCGCGGCCGGGTTCGCACCGTAGCCGGTGGCGTCGGCTTGCGCGCCGGCATTCTGCGCGGCGGCGATCTTGGCCTGGGCGGCCTGGATGTTTTCCGGGTAGTTGATCCAGTCGTTCGGGTTGTAGCCGGCCTTTTCGAGCTGGACCAGTTCGGCGCGCACTTGCGCGCGGGTCAGCGGCTGCTGGTTCGATTGGGCGAACGAGACGACCGGTGCGGCCACCAGGGCGGCCAGTGCAACTGCCTTGATCAGCGATTTCATGATGCGTTACCTCCAGGATTGTTTTGTCAGGCGCTTCGGACTCAAGGTCGTTGCGCATGAGTAGAAGTCTAGGAGGCGCGGCTATCAGGGTAAATACTTAAATCGCAAATTCACTGTTGACCGAAACCGTACAATCGAGCGGGAATAAGTCGTTTCGTCAGACGATTATCGGCGTTCGTGCACCGAATGCCGCGATACGGCAGCCGGCACGCGCGGGTCGCGCGTTCAACGCAGGCGATCGGTATCCGCCGACGCCATCTGCCTGTCGAACAGCAGCGCCTTGAGGCGAATCAGGTCGTCGGCATCGATGTCGCCGAACGCCGCATGATGGAGCGTCAGCGCGGGCGGCGCCGGGTCGGCATGCACGGCCCGCACGGTGCCATCGAGCGCCAGCCGCTCGATGCGACCGCCGGTTTCGTACGGAAGCAGCACGCGCAACGGCTCGCCGGTCGCTGCGATCGGCCGGTCGACGGCGATCGACAGCCCGTTCAGGCTGATGTCGTGCACCACCCCGATGCCTTCCGTCCCTTCCGCTCCGCCGCTGCAGCAGGCCGCGATGCGCACCGGCACGCGCGGCTCCGCGCGCGTGCGCAGCCGGTCGACGAACCCTGGCGGCGACAGGACCATGAACGGCGCGGCGCCCGACACCTGCACCGATTCGACCGTCGCGCCGAAACGCGATACCGCGGCCCGGCCGATCGCCACTGCTTCGACGTCGTCGCCGCGGGCGAAATCGAGCACGGTGGCGGGCTGCGGCTCGACGAACAGCGCACCCGACGCGCCGACGCCGATCAGCCGGCAGCGCTGCAGCGCGCGCGTCGTGCCGACCCGGCGGCGGATGCCGATCGCGGCGCCCGCCGACAAGCCCATGCGCGTGGCGGGCGCGGCCGCCGTCGCGGACCCGCGCGGACCGGTGTCGGCGTCCTCGCGCCGGCGCACGGGGCGGAAATGGTCGAACAGGAAAGCGTGCTGCGCCGGGTCGCGCAGCGTCGTGCCGGCCGGCAGCAGCGCGGCGCCGTCGGCGTCGTAGAGGTCGAAGCCGAGCGGGACCTCGGCGGAAAGATCGTCGCGTGCGAGCGCGACGTAATCGGTGGAAAGCAGCATCGGAGAAGCGCGGAGCGACCGCGCGAGCTGTCGTGACAACTTGATTACGGCAGCATCGCGCGGAATCTGAACGGCTTCGTTACTGCGACGCGCCGGTCGCATCGGGCGCGGCCGGCACCGACATCGGCGGCGGAGTCGGCACGGCGGAAGGCGCGGCGCCGCTACCGGCGCTGCTTCCGCTCGTCGTACTGGCGCCTGCCGGCGGCTGCGCAGGCAGTTGCGACGCGCCGGACGACAGCGCCGCGGCCGATGCGGCCACTTCGGACGCCGGCACCCATTCCTCGACGATGCCGCCGGAAGCGACATCCGGCGCCGACGCAGCGGAGGCTGCCGACGCCGCGCCCTCGTCGACCTCGGCCGGACGCTCGACACGCGGCGTCCTGACCGGCGTGGGCGCCTTCTTCGGCTCGGGCGGGAACCACGTATCGAACAGGTCGGTCGCGCGCTCGCGCAGCGACGCGAACCAGCCCGGCGACGGTTCGGTATCGAATTTCGCCTTGGTATCGACGATCCGGGCGCGCTGCGCGCGCTGGAAGAAATCGCCGACGATCGGCAGCGCGCTGTGCGCGCCCTGCCCCCAGTAATCGCTGCGCAGCGTCACGCGGCCGTCGTCGAATCCGACCCACGCGCCGGCGACGAGGCCCGGCTGCATCAGGATGAACCAGCCGTCCGCGTTGTCCTGCGTGGTGCCGGTCTTGCCGGCCACGTCGCCGCGGATGCCGAACCGCGTGCGGATGCTGCCGCCCGTGCCGCGCGTCACGACGTCGCGCATCACGTCGAGCAGCGTCTTGTCGGTTTCGGCGTCGAGCGCGCGCTCGGGCGGCGCCGGTGCGTATTCGGCGAGCACCTCGCCCTGGCGATTCTCGATGCGCGTCACCATCTGCGGCTCGACGTACAGCCCGCCGTTCGCGATCGTCGCGTACGACGCGACCATTTCCTTCAGCGTGACCGGGCTCGTGCCGAGCGCGAGCGACGGCACGCGTTCGAGCGGGCTTTCGCGCACGCCCATGTCGCGCGCCAGCCGCGCGACGGCGCCCGGCCCGACCTTCTCCATCACCTGCGCGGTGATCCGGTTGCGCGACAGCGCGACCGCGTCGCGCAGCGTCATCGGTTTGCCCGTAGGCGGCACGTCGTCGTTCGGCCGCCAGATCTCGCCGCCCTTCAGCGGGATCTCGACCGGCTGGTCGACGAACGTATCTTCCGGCTTCATCCCGTTCGCGAACGCGACGCCATAGACGAACGGCTTGAACGTCGAGCCCGGCTGGCGCCGCGCCTGCGCGACGTGATCGAACGGCTCGCGGGTGAAGTCGCGACTGCCGACCCACGCGCGGATTTGCCCGTCACGCGGATCGATCGCGAGGAAGCCGGCCTGCACGTCGGTCTTGGCCTTGCACAAGGCATGCATGAAACCGCGATCGGCCGCGAGCATCTTCATCGCGGCCGCGTCGTCCTTGCCGGCCTCCTGCGCGGCCTTGTACTCGGGCGACTCACGCATGAAGGTGCGAAACACCTCGTTGTCGGTGCCGCAGCCGTCGCGGCCGCTCCACGCGTTGTTCGCGATGCCCTGCAGCTGATTGCCCTGCAACGTGAGCGCCTGCGTCGCCATCTGCTGGAGCCGCGAGTCGATCGTCGTGCGCACGATCAGCCCGTCCGAGTAGATGTTGTAGTCGTTGCGGTCGGCCCATGCGATCAGCCATTTGCGCAACTGCTGCGCGAAATGCGGCGCCGGCCCGGGCGGCTCCTTCTGGCGCTCGAAGTCGATGCGCAGCGGCCGGCGCTGCAACTGCGCGAACTGCGCCGGCGACAGCTTGCCGTACTTGACCATCTGGCCGAGCACCGTGTTGCGTCGCTGCAGCGCGCGCTCGGGGTTCAGCACCGGGTTGTAGTAGCTGTTGCCCTTCAGCATCCCGACGAGCGTCGCGCTGTCGAGCACGTCGAGTTCGTCGGCCGACTTGTCGAAATAGGTGCGCGCGGCCATCTCGACGCCGTACGCGTTGTACAGGAACGGCACCGTGTTCAGGTAGGTCTCGAGGATCTGGTCCTTGCTGTAGACGGCCTCGATCTTCAGCGCGGTGATCGCCTCCTTCACCTTGCGCGTGAGCGTCGGCGCGCGGCCGATCTCGTCCGGATACAGGTTGCGCGCGAGCTGCTGCGTGATCGTCGAGCCGCCCTGGCGGCTGCCCGAGAACGTATGCAGCGCGGCCGACGCCGTGCGCTTCCAGTCCAGCCCGTGGTGTTCGTAGAAGCGGTGATCCTCGGTCGCGATCAGCGCGTCGATCATGCGCGGCGAGATCTGCTTGAGCGGCACCCATTCGCGGTTCGACGGCTTGAATTCGGCCAGCAGCTTGCCGTCGGCGGACAGTACCTGCGCGGGCTGGTCGACGCGCGCCTTGCGGATGTCGCCGATCCCCGGCGTGAACGGGATGAGCACGATCACGTACCCCGCGAACAGCGCCGGCACGGCGGCGGCCGTGAGCAGCACGCCACGGCGCGTCGGGTGGCGGACATGGTGCCACGCGGTGGCGGCGAGAGGCTTGGCCCGCGCGACGGCGGCCGCCGCGACGGGTTGGGCGCGCGCGACCCATCTGGCACACAAGGCACGCACTGACGACACGTTTCGGCGATTCACGCGGGTGGAGCTCGGCTGAAAAGGCTGCATCGTACCAAACTCGCGCGGCCGGCCGGCCCGCGGCGGCCTTGCGCCGGCACACGCGGGGCGGTTTCGCCGCAACGCTCACGCAAAAAAGGCGCGTGCCCCGCAACCGGAGCGACGCGCCAAACCTGGTACGACAACCTGAACGCCGCGCGACGGGGGCGCGGCAGCGGCGCGACCGACGCCGCGGGTCAGCGCACGAGAAACCCGTACGTGAGCGGATCGCGTTCGTCGACGATCCAGTTCGCGAACCCGCAGACATGCGCGCTGCCTTCCACTTCCGGGATCACGGCCGGGATGTCGCCGACCGTCGTTTCGCGCAGCACGCGCCCCTTGAAGACCGTGCCGACGATCGATTCGTTGACGAGCGTGTCGCCCGCCGCGAGCAGCCCGCGCAGGTAGAGCTGCGCGACGCGCCCGCCGGTGCCGGAGCCGGTCGGCGAGCGGTCGACCTCGCGATCCGCGAACACGCAGCAGTTCGCCTGCGACGAACCCGCGTGGCGCGGCGCGTTCGCGATGATCGTGCCGTAGATATGGTTGATTTCCGGGATCTCCGGATGGACGACCGGATACTTGGCGTTCGCGGCCGCCTTCACTTCCGCGCCGAAGTGAATCAGTTTCTCGACCGCCGATTCGCGCACCGGCAAGTCGAACGGCGCGCCGTCGACATAAAAATAAAACGCGCCGCCATACGCGATGTCGCCGGTCACGGTGCCGAACGACGGCGTGTCGACCGACACGTCGCGCTGCCAGATGAACGACGGCACGTTGACGAAGCGCACCGGCCCCGCGTGCTCGCCGTCCCACTGGACGAACGCCTCGATGAACCCGCACGGCGCATCGATGCCGACCCGCGTCTCGGGCACGGTGCGCTGCACCCAGCCGAGCTCGACGGCCGCCGTCGACAGCGCGATTACGCCGTGACCGCAATGGTCGCTGTAGCCTTCGTTGTGCACGAAGATCACGCCGAAGTCGGCGTTCGGCGACACCGGCTCGGTCAGATAGCCGCCGTACATGTCGGCATGGCCGCGCGGTTCGAACATCAGCGCGCGGCGGATCTCGTCGGCGTGCTCCTTGAGCCACGCGCGGCGCTGGACGATCGTGTCGCCGGGCAGGCGCGGCAGCCCGCTCGTGACGATGCGGAACGCCTCGCCGCCGGTGTGCACTTCGACGGTGGACAGGGATCGGGAAATTTTCATGGCGGATCGAATGCGTTGAAACGAAGGACGGCGGCCGGGCCGCCGTCCGGTGATGGGCGATGCGGCAATTACTTCGCGTACGGTTCCGGCAGGCCGTTGCGGATCACGTAGACGGTGGTCGGCGCGCCTTTCAGGTCGCCGTTCGCGTCGAACGAATAGGTGCCCGCGACGCCCGCGTAGTTCGACTTCGCGAGCTGCGCGCTCAGCTTCGCCTTGTCGGTGGTCGTGCCGGCCTTGACCATCGCGTCGGCGAGCAGCTTCATCCCGTCGTAGTAGTTGACCCCATAGACCTGCGTATCGGTGTGATAGGCGTCGTGGTACTTCTTCAGGAATTCGCGGCCGGCCGCCGTCTTCTCGAGCGCGACCCCGCCCTGCGCGCAGTAGACGATCGACGCGGCCTCGCCCGCGACCTTGCCCATGTCGGCCGAGCAGATGCCGTCGCCGCCGAGCAGCTTCGCGCGCAAGCCCCGCTGCTTCATCTGCTTGGCCATCGGCGCGCCCTGCGCCGCATAGCCGCCGAGGAAGATCACGTCGGGGTTGCTGGCCTTGATCTTGGTGAGGATGCCGAGGAAATCGGTGGCCGACGAGTTCGTGTATTCCTGGTCGACGATCTTGATGCCGTTCGCCTTCGCGACGTTCATGAACTGCTCGGCGACGCCCTGCCCGTACGCGGTGCGATCGTCGATCACGGCGGCGGTTTTCGCGTTCAGCGTCTTCGCGGCGAACGTGGCCATCGTGCCGCCGAGCTGCTCGTCGCTCGCGCCGATCCGGAAGATGTTCTTGAAGCCCTGCTTCGTCAGCGCCGGGTTCGACGCGACCGGCAGGATCGGCACGCCGGCCGTCGAATACACGCGCGACGCGGGGATCGCGACGCCCGAGTTGTACGGTCCGAGCACCGCGACGACGCCCTTGTCGACGAGATTCTGCGCGACCTGCACGCCGGCCTTCGGGTCGGCCTGGTCGTCTTCGGAAACCAGTTTGAACGTGACGGCCTTGCCGGCGACCTTGATGCCGGCCTTGTTGAGTTCGTCCACCGCGAGCCGCGCGCCGTTTTCGTTGTCCTTGCCGTTGGCGGCCTGCGGGCCGGTGAGCGGCGCCGAATGGCCGATCATCACGACTTCCTGCGCATGCGCGGAAGTCAGCGCGCCGGCGGCAACAGCCACCGAGAGCGCGGTCAAGAAGTGTCGCATGATGTCTCCTGATTGGTTTTGTGTGAAACCAATGTAGGACACACGTGGTCACATCGCAAGCAATTTCAAAATAATTGTCAGGATTTTGGTCATATTGAAGACCAGAACGACCACGTGCGCAGGCCGGTCACTTCGGCGCGATGTCGCGCCGCACGCGGCGGATGTGCTGTTCGACATAGAACGCAGCCGCATCGGCATCGCCGGACACGATCGCCTCGTAGATCAGCCGGTGCTCGGACACGTAGAGCCGGATCCGGCCCGCGTCGTAGATGCCGTCGTCCTTCAGCCGCTTCCACAGCGGCTGGTCCATCGTCTTCGCGACTTCGTCCGCGATCTTCACGATCAGCGCATCGCCGGTCATCAGCGCGAGCTGCCGGTGGAACAGCCGGTCGCTCTCGTTCCACAGCGCGCGCTGGTGCGGATCGTCGACGTCGGTGATGGTTTCCATCTGCGCGAGATAGCGTTCGGCGCCGGGGTCGGCGCGGCCATGGGCGGCCGCGAGGCGCGCGATCGCGGGCTCCAGGATCAATCGCACGTCGAGCGTCGACGTCGGGCTGAAGTCGGCCTCGGACGCCGTGTGCGGATCGCCGCGCTGCGCGAGCACGTCGAGCGGCGCCGCGACGACGTAGGTGCCCGAATTGCGTTTCGTGCACACGAGCCCTTCGTTCTGCAGCGCGCCGAGCGCCTCGCGCACCGCCGGCCGGCCGACCTGGAACAGCGCCGCCAGCTCGCGCTCGGACGGCAGCCTCGACTCGGCCGCGTAGCGTCCCGCGCGGATCTCGTCGCGGATCTTTTCGGCTACCTGCTCGTAGATCTGCAGCGGGCGGAAACCGCCTTCGGGTGAGTCGGGACGCGCGGACATCATCGGATGGCTCCTGCCCGTTCGCGGGCGTGGATCTGGAATGGGTTCGCACTATACCGGAGCCGCGCGGGCGGCACGGCAGCGGCGCGCTTCTGGCCAGATATTAGAACCAAAATCCCCACAGCGCTTTATTTTCTGGGTTGCAGGCGCGCCAGCAAGTGGTATAGATTCGATCCACACTGCCCTGTGTCACGGTATCCGGCAGACCTGTGGCGGGCGCGGCATGCGTCCGCCGTTCACGCTCACCGACGCCCACGACGTACACGATGACCGCCTCTTCCCCGATTCCCGTTTTCGACGCGGCCGACACGGCCGCGCTGCTCGACTACCCGGCGCTGCTCGCCACGCTCAGGCAAGCCGTCGCCGAGTACGCGGCGGGCGACATCGTCAGCCCCGAACGCCTGGTCGTGCCGCTGCAAGGCGGCGGCGTGATGCTGTCGATGCCGTCGAGCGCCCACGACCTGGCGAGCCACAAGCTCGTCAACGTGTGCCCCGGCAACGGCGCGCGCGGGCTGCCGACGATCCTCGGCCAGGTCACCGCGTACGACGCGACGACCGGAGAAATGCGCTTCGCGCTCGACGGCCCGACCGTCACCGGTCGCCGCACGGCGGCGATCACCGCGCTCGGCATCCAGGCGCTGCACGGCGCCGCGCCGCGCGACATCCTGCTGATCGGCACCGGCAAGCAGGCGGCCAATCACGCGGAAGCGCTCGCGGCCATCTTTCCGGATGCGCGGCTGCACGTGCGCGGCACGACCGCGGAGCGCGCGGCCGCCTTCTGCGCCGCTCATCGCGCCCATGCGCCGCGGCTCGCGCCGCTCGACGGCGACGCGATTCCCGAAGCGATCGACGTGGTCGTCACGCTGACCACCAGCCGCACGCCCGTCTACCGCGAAGCCGCGCGCGAAGGCCGTCTCGTGGTCGGCGTCGGCGCGTTCACCGCGGATGCCGCCGAGATCGATGCGAACACGGTGCATGGCAGCCGGCTCGTCGTCGACGATCCGGCCGGCGCGCGCCACGAAGCCGGCGACCTGATCGTCGCGCGGGTCGACTGGCAGCACGTCGCATCGCTCGCCGACGTGCTGAACGGCGTCTTCGCCCGCGGCGGCCCGCTGCTGTTCAAGAGCGTCGGCTGCGCCGCGTGGGATCTGGCCGCGTGCCGCACCGCGCGTGACGCGCTGGCCGCGCGCCGCGCCGGCTGATCCGGCCGCGCAACCATTCCAGCCGCTCGCGCGGCATCGCCGCAGCCGGATCGTCCCGGCGATTTCCCGTACGCGGTGTAGGAAATGCCCTACACCGCGTCGAAGCGGCCTACACGAAGTTCCAATTCGGCCGATTTCAATTTCGGCGGCGCAACACGATACTGCCGGCATGAATGCCAGCCTGTCACCCGCCGCGCTCAGGGTGTTCCTCGTCGATCACGCCGTCGCCGTTCGCCAGCGGATCGCGCTGCTCGTCGGCGCGATCCGCGGCGTTGCCGTCGTGGGCGAAGCGGAAGACGGCCAGGACGCGTGGTCGCATATCCGTAGCAGTCGCGCGGACGTGGTGATCGTCGACGTGCGGCTCGCGGACGGCAGTGGTCTCGACCTGATCGGGATGCTGTCGAAGGCCGCACCGCGCATCGTCACGATCGTACTGACGAACCACTCGGCACCGGCATTCAGAGAGGCATGCGCGACGGCGGGAGCCGACTACTTCTTCGACAAGACCGTCGAATTCGACGCCGCATGCCGTGTCATCGAATCCCTGGTGCACGCTCGCGTGCGCCGCCCCTGACGAGCCGGAGCGACTCATGTCCACCGCCACCGCCTTCGCCGCCGACGTGTCCGTCGTACCCCGGCCAACGATTGCCCTGCGCCCGGTCGCGCGCGCCGACGCCGCCAAGCACCCGGCCGCACGCTGTTCAGCCTGCGCGATGCGCTCGATGTGCCTGCCGCCGCATCTGACGGCCGCCGAATACGGCCGCCTCGACGCGATCATCTGCACGACGAGACAGGTGCGCCAGGGCGACGCGCTGTTTCGCACCGACGATCCGTTCCAGAGCATCTATGCGGTGCGCGCGGGTTCGTTCAAGACGGTGATGATGCATCGCGACGGCCGCGAGCACGTGACGGGCTTCCAGATCGCCGGCGAAACGCTCGGGATGGACGGCATCGGCGGCGGCCAGCACTGCTGCGACGCGATCGCGCTGGAGGACAGCGTGGTGTGCATCATCCCGTTCGGCGCGCTCGAAGCCGCGTGCCGCGAGATGAAGCCGATGCAGCACTTCCTCTACCAGATGCTGAGCAGCGAGATCGTCCGCGAGTCGAGCCAGATGCTGCTGCTCGGCACGATGTCGGCCGAGCAGCGCGTCGCGCATTTCCTGCTGAACCTGTCGTCGCGGTTCGAGGCGCGCGGCTATTCGGCGACCGAATTCAATCTGCGGATGACGCGCGAGGAAATCGGCTGCTATCTCGGGATGAAGCTCGAAACCGTCAGCCGGATGTTCTCGCGGTTCCATCGCGAAGCGCTCGTCGAGACGCGCGGCAAGCGCGTGCGCATCATCGACGCGCAAGCGCTCGCGCGGGTCTGACACACGGCGCGGGCGCGCGGCATTACCGGATCGCGTCGCCGGTCGCCGCGTCGCGCAGCGCCACCGTCGCGGCGCCCGCCTGCCACGCGATCAGCGCCTGTTCGGCCTGCGCGAACGCGCGGCGCAGCGCATCGTCCACGTCGACGCCGACGCACGGCGGCAGCGACCTGAGCGTCGCGTCGTGCATCACCAGGTCGAGCCGCACGTCGTACAGGCACGCGCCATCGGCCACCGTGCGCGCGTCGATCGCGAGATGGCAGCCGTCAATCAACGCGCGAAACCGTTCGAGCCGCACCAGTTGCGCGCCGGCTTCGGCCTCGACCGCTGCCGAAACCGTGAATCCGAGGCAGGCGATCTGCATGCCCACGCCCATGTCGTGTCTCCTGACGGGGCCGCCCGCTCGTCGACCGCCTTGCATGTGCCGGCCGCCTCGCGATGGAGGCGGCACGTGTTTCCCGTCGCGCGGCGCGCAGGATTCGATCGCGGCCGGCCGACGGTCTGCCCGCGCCTGGCTGGCGCGGGGCCATTCATACGTTGAAGGTCTGCGACGCCTTCATCTCGATCCACGTCATGCCGGCCCGCAGCCCTTCGATCATCGCCTCGCGCTCCGTCGGATACGCGTGGCTGTGCTCGAACGTATGATGAAACCGCGCGGCGCCGGCGCCGTGCTCGACCGACACGCGGCAGCGGAACTCGCCCGATTCGCACGGGCGCGTCTCCACCTCGACCGACCAGTCGCGTTCGTGAATGTTGCCCTGCAGTGTCATGCGCCCTCCTGCGGTATCAGTCTTCGAGCCGGAAGTGCCCGCTGTGCAGCAGCACCGGCCGGCCGCCGATTTCCTCGAGCATTCGCCGTGCCATCGCCTCGATCGCCGACCGGTGCGCGTCGAATGCGTGCAGCAGATCGCGTTCGAGCAGCGACCGCGCGCCGAAATGGTCTTCCAGCGCCTCGGCCGTGACCGCGCACTGGACGCAACGCCCGTCGACCAGCGCCGAAAACGCGACGACCAGATCGCGCGCGCAGTATTCCGGCGGCTCGGGCGGGAAAGTAATGTGCATCTGTCGGCCTGTCATCGTCGTGATGGCTCCATGACGAGAGCATAGTGGCGCGCGCGGCCGCGCGCTTGACCCACGTCAACCGGTTCGCTGCACCGCACGATCGCGGCGCGGCCGCGCGACGCCGCGTCAGCCCGCGTCGGGCTCGATCACCGCGCCGCGTTCCGCGAGCAGCTCGCGCAGCACGCTGCGGTGGCAATGGCGCTCGTCTTCGCAGTAGCAGCCGATCGACAGCGCGGTGGTCGCCGACAGCGCGGCCAGCAGGTCCAGCACCTTCGCCGGATCGCCGTGCGTCATCTCCGCGCGGAAGTGACGCTTGAACGCTTTCCATTCGGCGTCGGTTTCGGCGGCCTGCGCCTGTGCGACGAGTTCGGGGCTCGGCGACAGCGTCGGCAGCCATACATCATAGTAGTTGCGCGACGCGAATTCCGCCTTCGGCACACCGCGCGGCGGCCGCCGCACCGTGCCGATCCGCAGCCCTTCGCCGGCCGCGCGCGGCGTGCCGAGCTGGATGATCCGGATGCCCATGTCGCTCCTCTGTCGTGCATGCGATCCCGTGATCGTACCGCCGCGCCTGCCCGTGCGTCAGCCGGGCACCGCACATGATCGACGCCCAACAAAAAACCGGCTGCTCCCGTGACGGGACACAGCCGGTTGTGCATCGTGGCGCACCGCGGCGCCGCGGTCAGACGCCGCTCTTCAGCACCTTGCCGATCGCGTCCGCGACGATACCGACGTTCGAGTCGTTCAGGCCCGCCACGCACATCCGGCCCGAGCGCAGGATGTACACGCCGTGCACCTCGCGCAGCGCGTCGACCTGCGATTCGGTCAGGCCCGTGTACGTGAACATCCCACGCTGCTTCACGTAGCGCGTGAGCGCTTCGCCGCTCACGTGGTCGCGCAGGCCGTCGTGGATCGACTGGCGCATCCGGGCGATGCGGCGGCACATCGCCGACAGTTCCTCTTCCCACTGCTTGCGCAGCGCCGGCGTGCCGAGCACGGCCGCGACGACCTTCGCGCCGTAGGTCTGCGGATTGCTGTAGTTCGAGCGCACGGCGCCGGCCAGCTGGCCGAGCACGCGCTCGGCCGCGGCCGCGTCTTCGCAGACGACGCTCAACCCGCCCACGCGCTCGCCATACAGCGAGAAGTTCTTCGAGAACGAGTTCGCGACGAGCGTCGGCACGCCGCGGCGGGCCAGCTCGCGCACCGCGAACGCATCCGCGTCGAGGCCCGCGCCGAAGCCCTGGTACGCCATGTCGACGAACGGCAGCAGCCCGCGCGCCTCGATCACGTCGATCAGCTTCTCCCACTGGCCTTCGTCGAGGTCGACGCCGGTCGGGTTGTGGCAGCACGCGTGCAGCAGCACGATGCTGCGCGCCGGCAGCGCGTCGATCGCCGCGAGCATCGCGTCGAACTTCAGGCCGCCCGTCGCCTCGTCGTAGTACGGATACGTGTTCACCGTGAAGCCGGCGCGCTCGAAGATGAAGCGATGGTTTTCCCAGCTCGGGTCGCTCAGCCACACTTGCGAATCCGGAAAATAGCGCTTCAGGAAATCGGCGCCGACCTTCAGCGCGCCCGAGCCGCCGAGCGTCTGCAGCGTCGCGATGCGGCCGGCCGCGCGGGCCGGGTGATCGGCGCCGAACACCAGCGACTGCACGGCATCGCGATACGCGGCCAGGCCGACCATCGGCAGGTACGGCTTCGGGCCGCTGTCGCGCTGCAGCGCGGTCTCGGCTTCGCGCACCGCGCCCAGCACCGGAATCCGGCCTTCGGCGTCGAAATAGATCCCGATGCTCAGGTTGACCTTCTGGTCGCGCGGATCTTTCTGGAAGTTCTCGTTGAGCGTCAGGATCGGGTCGCCCGGGTACGCGTCGATGTGTTCGAACATGGCTTGAGTCGGTCTCGTTTGGAAGAATGGTCGGTCGTGGCCTGCGTCAGCGTGCGGAGACGCCATCATGCACCGCAAAGCCGGCATTCTTCTGACGGAAGCGATACCCGACCGCGAGCACCGCGAGCCATACCGGGATCAGGTACACCGACAGGCGGAGATCCGGCGTCAGGTACATCACGACGAGAATGCCGGCCATGAATGCCAGGCACAGGTAATTCGTGAAAGGATAGCCCAGACTGCGGAAGGAAGTCTCCTCCCCGGCAGCGCGCTTGGCTTTGCGGAACTTCAGGTGGATCAGGCTGATCATCGCCCAGTTGATGATCAGCGCCGACACGACGAGGCCCATCAGCACCTCGAACGCTTTGCCCGGCATGAAGTAGTTGACCAGCACGCACACGCCGGTCGCGAGCGCCGATGCGCCGAGCGCCGCGAGCGGGATGCCGCGCTTGTTCACCGAGCACAGCACCTTCGGCGCGTTGCCCTGCTGCGCGAGGCCGAACAGCATCCGGCTGTTGCAGTACACGCCGCTGTTGTAGACCGACAGCGCGGCCGTCAGCACGACGACGTTCAGCACGTTCGCGACCAGGTTGCTGCTGAGCGCGTGGAAGATCAGCACGAACGGGCTGCCGCCGCTGACGACCTTCTCCCACGGATACAGCGATAGCAGCACGGCCAGCGCGCCGATGTAGAAAATCAGGATGCGGTAGATGACCTGGTTGGTCGCGCGCGGGATGCTGCGCTTCGGATCGTCGGCCTCGGCCGCGGTGATGCCGACCAGCTCGAGCCCGCCGAACGAGAACATGATCGCGGCCATCGACATCACGAGGCCCGACACGCCGTTCGGGAAGAAGCCGCCGTGCTGCCACAGGTTCCGGACGGTGGCTTCCGGCCCGGCGTGGCCGCTCGCGAGCAGCCAGCCGCCGAAGCCGATCATCCCGACGATCGCGGCGACCTTGATGATCGAGAACCAGAATTCCGTCTCGCCGTACGACTTCACGCTGGTCAGGTTGATCAGGTTGATCGCGACGAAGAACACGAGCGCCGACACCCAGGTCGGCACGCCCGGCCACCAGTACTGCACGTAGATCCCGACGGCCGACAGTTCGGCCATGCTGACGAGGATGTACAGCACCCAGTAGTTCCAGCCGGACAGGAAGCCCGTGAAGTGGCCGAAGTACTTGTTCGCGAAATAGCTGAACGACCCCGCGACGGGCTCGTCGACGACCATCTCGCCGAGCTGGCGCATGATGAAGAACGCCACGACGCCGGCTACCGCGTAGCCGAGCAGCACGGACGGGCCGGCCATCTTGATCGTCTGCGCGATGCCGAGAAACAGCCCCGTGCCGAGCGCGCCGCCGAGCGCAATCAGCTGGATGTGCCGGTTCTTCAGCCCGCGCTTCAGGCCGTCGCTCTCGTTTCCAGAAACCATGTCTTCTCCACTCTGTCCGCTTCCGCCTGGAGCGGTGCGGCGCGCCTCGGTGTGCCGGGCGCTGTTTTGCTGTGCCGGCGGCCGTTCGTGGAGCCGCCGGGTTGGGGACTGCAATCTTCGCGTGCCGGCATTCGATCCGCGTCGGCGTGCCGGCCAGACCCGCCGCCGACTCGTCGCCCACGCCGCATTGCTGCGGCCGCACACGAAAATCCGGCGTCAGTTTAGCGTCGCGACGGCGAAATCGGGTTGCGTAACCCGCTCATGCAAACCCTACATTATGAGATAAGATTGCATCCAGGAGACAGATGAGGAAACAAAAATGCCTGAACCGGTTCTCGATCGCATCGATCGCCACTTGCTGTCGGTGTTGCAGGAGAACGGCCGCGCGTCGAACCTCGACCTGGCGAAGGCCGTCGGCCTGTCGCCCGCGCAGACCTTGCGACGCCACCGCCGGCTGGAGGAAATCGGCGCGATCCGCCGTTACGAAACCCGGCTCTGCCCCGACACGCTCGGCTTCGGCGTCACCGCGTTCGTGCACGTGACGATGGAGCGCGGACATATCCGCGATCTGTCGAAGTTCCAGAAACTCGTGTCGGATCTCGCGCAGATCCAGGAGTGTTTCTCGGTGACGGGCGACATCGACTATGTGCTGAAGGTCGTCGCGCACGACCTGAAGGGGCTGTCGACGTTCCTGCTCGAAACGCTGATGCGCATTCCCGGCGTGAGCGGCGTGCATTCGAGCGTGTGCCTCGACGAGATCAAGTGTACGAGTGCGATGCCGGTGGAAAGCTGACACGCCCGGCGCACCGGGGTGATCCTTTACCCCACCGCCTCGAACGCACTGATCAACAACGCCCCCGCCGCGATCACCACGCAACCGGCCGCCCGGCGCGGCGTCAGCCGCTCGCCGAGATACACGCGCGCGATCAGCGCCGCGAACACCACGCTCGTCTCCCGCAGCGCCGACACCGGCCCCATCGGCGCGCGATCCATCGCCCAGATCACGATGCCGTACGCGAGCGCCGCGAATACGCCGCCGCAGGCGGCCTTCGCGGTTTCGCCGACATCCTGCGTCAACCGCAACGATCCCGCCCGCAGCCGGTAGTACCCGGCCATCAGCGCGCCCGTCAGCACGAACATCCACGCGGTATAGCCGACCGTGCTGCCGCTCTCGCGCACACCGATCCCGTCGACCACGCTGTACGCGGCGATCGACACGCCGGTCGCGAACGCCGTCGGCAGCACCTGCGTCATCCGGTGTCGGGCGCCGCGTCCGCGCTCCAGCCCGATCGCCATGATCCCCGCGCAGATCAGCACGAGCCCGCCTTGCGCACCGAAGTTCAGGCGCTCGCCGGCGAACGCCGCCGCGCCGAGCGTGACGAGCAGCGGCGCCGTGCCGCGCGCGACCGGGTATGCGATGGTCAGGTCGCCGTGTTCGTACGCGCGGACGAGCAGCAGCGTATAGACGACGTGGATCACGGCCGACGCGACGACGCACAGCCAGCTCGTCGGCGTGATCGGCGCGGCGGCCGGCAGGAACAGCAGCGCGAACAGCCCGATCGCGATCTGCAGCACCGTGGCCGAGCGCAGCCGGTCGCCGCTGCTGCGCACCAGCGCATTCCATGACGCGTGCAGGAACGCCGCGCACAGAACGGCAAACAGAACGGGGATCGGCACGCTGAACACTCCCTGACGGTCGGAGGCCGCGCGGTGCGCGGCAGCCGTTCATCGTATGAATGCGTCACCGGATTGTCAAAAAAGCGACGCACGAGACCCCGGACGTGAGCCGGCCGCCACGCGCCCTGCCGCTCCCGCGCCGGATGCCGCCACCGCAGCACGCCCGTGGCGGCATGTGACGTGGAGATTGCACACGGTCCGCCCCTTTCCGTTCTCTTTCGCATCGCCCTGCGTCGTAATGAAACCGATACCGGAGCGCAACCATCGCGAAATCACTCCGTCCCCATATCTTCATACGCGGCTGGTCCAATGCGCGTGCTCCCTCACGAGCTTCGCGCCGAACCGACACGGCGACGGGGCCGTTCTCCACCATCGAAGACCTTACCCTGGAGTTTCCCGATGTTCCGTCAAGCCTTGCTCGTCACTGCCTGCGCAGCCGCAGCGCTGGCGCTGTTCGCCTGCGGCGGCAGCGACGATTCCACGCCGACGCCCGCAGTGTCGTCGCAGGATGCGCTGCAGACCGCCACGCCGATCAAGCACGTCGTCGTGATCTACGGCGAAAACATCTCGTTCGACCACTACTTCGGCACCTACCCGAACGCGACGAACCCGTCGGGCGAACCGGCGTTCACCGCGAAATCCGGCACGCCGACGCCGAACGGCCTGACGGGCACGCTGCTGACCGCGAACCCGAACTTCACGAACACGGCCAACGGCACCGACGCCGCGAACCCGTTCCGTCTCGACCGCACGCAGGCCGCGACCGCCGACCAGAACCACGCGTACACGGCCGAAGAGCAGGCCGAGGACAACGGTCTGGCGGACCTGTTCCCGAAGTACACGGGCAAGGGCTCGTCCGGCGGCGCCGGCGCGTTCGGCACGAAGGGCCAGGTGATGGGCTACTTCGACGGCAACACGGTGACCGCGCTGTGGAACTACGCGCAGCGCTTCGCGATGAGCGACAACACGTTCACGACGTCGTACGGCCCGTCGACGCCGGGCGCGCTGAACGTCGTGTCGGGGCAGACCAACGGGATGCAGATCGTCAAGACGTCGAAGCAGCCGTCGACGCTCGCCGCCAGCTCGTACTACATCAATGACGGCCAGGGCGGCTTCACGATGATCAACGACGTCGACCCGGGCTTCGACGTGTGTTCCAGCCCGACCGACCAGGCCATGATGACCGGCAAGAACATCGGCGACCTGCTGAACGGCGCGAACATCACGTGGGGCGGCTTCATGGGCGGCTTCAACCTGTCGACGACCAACGGCAACGGCACGACGGGCTGCGCGCGCAGCACGGTCGCCACCGCCGTGAACGCCGCGACGGCCGACTACATCCCGCACCACAACTGGTTCCAGTACTACGCGTCGACCGCGAACCCGCAGCACACGCGCCCGAGCTCGATCGCGGCGATCGGTTCGAGCGTCGAGACCGACGGCAAGACTCCCGAACCGGCGAACCACCAGTACGACACGGACGACTTCTTCGCCGCCGTGAAGGCCGGCAACTTCCCGTCGGTCAGCTACCTGAAGGCGCCGGCCGCGCAGGACGGCCACGCGGGCTATTCGGATCCGCTCGACGAGCAGGCGTTCGTGACCAAGGTCGTCAACTTCCTGCAGCAGCAGCCGGACTGGCAGAACACCGCGGTGATCGTCACCTATGACGACTCGGACGGCTGGTACGACCACGTGTACACGGCGCCGACGCGCGCATCGTCGGACCCGGTCGATCAGCTCAACGGCGCCGGCAAGTGCGGCACGGGCGGCACCACCGGCGTGAACGGCGCGACCGTGAACGGCCGCTGCGGCCCGGGCGTGCGCATCCCGCTGGTCGTGATCTCGCCGTATGCGAAGCAGAACTACGTCGATCACACGATGCTCGACCAGTCGTCCGTCGTGCGCTTCATCGAGGACAACTGGCTCGGCGGCCAGCGTATCGGCGGCGGTTCGTTCGATGCGACGGCGGGCGACCTGCGCAACCTGTTCGACTTCACGTCGAAGCCGAACACGACGCCGCTGTATCTCGACCCGACGCTCGGCACCGTATTGAGCGCCGCACCGTCGATCTGACCGTGACGGCATGACCGCAAGGCCGGCGCGTCACGCGCCGGCCGTTTCCGTTTCAACGCGCCGCTTCGCGCGACGCCCGATTTTCGACCGACAGCATGACAGCTCGCCCCGCATTTCCGTCTCCCGATGCCGCCGGCACGCCCGCGCCGCGCCCCCCTTCCCGCCTGCTGCGCCGCGCGGCGTTCGTGCTCGGCGCGGCCGTGATCGGCTATGGCGCGTTCGCGATCGCGTTTCCCGCGCAAGTGCCGGCGGCGATCGGCACCGTGGTCGCCGACTGGACCGGCGCGAACCCGCATCCGGTCGTGCTGCAGCGGCCCGCCGCGCAGCCGCTGTCGGCGGTCGCGCAGCTCGGGCGCGCGCTGTTCCACGATCCGTCGCTGTCGGCGTCGGGCAAGCAGTCATGCGCGTCGTGTCACAGCCCCGATCACGCGTACGGCCCGCCGAATGCGCTCGACGTGCAGCCGGGCGGCCTCGCGATGACGCAGCAGGGCTATCGTCCACCGCCGTCGCTGATGTACCTGTACCGCCAGCCGAATTTCAGCATCGGCCCCGACGCCGGCGAAAACGACGCCGCGCCGAGCGTCGCGCAGCAGGCCGCGGCGGCGGCCGGCGTCGTCAAGGCGCAGAAGGTGGCCGGCACGTCGGCCGCGCCGCAGCTCGTGCCGCAGGGCGGGATGTTCTGGGACGGCCGCGCCGATACGCTGCAGCAACAGGCGTTCGGCCCGCTGCTGAATCCGGTCGAAATGGCGAACGCGAGCGTCGACGACGTCGCGCACAAGCTCGCGCAATCGTCGCATCGTGCGCAACTGGAGCAATTATTCGGCGCGCGCGTGTTCGACCGCCCGCAGCTCGCGGTATCGGAAGCGATGTTCGCGATCGCGCGCTATCAGGTCGAGGATCCGTCGTTCCATCCGTACGACAGCAAGTACGATCGCTGGCTCGAGGGCCGCGCCCGCCTGACGCAGGCCGAACTGCGCGGGCTGCGCCTGTTCAACGATCCGGACAAGGCGAATTGCGCGGGCTGCCACTTGTCGAAACCCGGCAAGGACGGGCTGCCGCCGATGTTTACCGATTACCAGTACGAGGCGCTGGGCGCGCCGCGCAATCGAGCGCTCGCGCAGAACCGCAATCCGGCGTTCTACGATCTCGGCGTGTGCGGGCCGTTCCGCGACGACCTGAAGGACCAGACACAGTATTGCGGAATGTTTCTGACGCCGACGCTGCGCAACGCGGCGACGCGCCACGTGTTCTTCCACAACGGCGTGTTCCACACGCTCGATCAGGTGATGGCGTTCTACAACGAACGCAGCATCTCGCCGCAGAAGTTCTACTCGCGCGGCGCGGACGGCAAGGTCGACGAATACGACGACATTCCGCCGAAATATCGCGCGAACG
This sequence comes from Burkholderia sp. 9775_39, assembly GCF_015712225.1. Lineage (NCBI taxonomy): Bacteria > Pseudomonadati > Pseudomonadota > Betaproteobacteria > Burkholderiales > Burkholderiaceae > Burkholderia > Burkholderia sp. 9775_39. Next base: position 120,643 of record NZ_JACCQC010000019.1, read on the forward strand.
TGGACGTGACCGACGCGCCGTTCGATCGCAAGCCCGGCGACAAGCCCGCGATGACCGCGCAGGACATCAAGGACATCGAGGCGTTCCTGAATACGCTTACCGACCCGGCTGCGCGGTAAACGACACGCGCCCCGCCGAAGCGGGGCGCGTCACGCCGCCAGGACATCGGCCGTCAGCCGGCGCGCTGCATGCCCTCGCCCGATGGCGCCCGACACCGGCTTGCGCGTTTCACGCGAATCGCCTCGATGCACGCATCGAGCCGCCGGTTGCTTTCCGCAATGCCGAAGCGTGCCGCCCGCTCGAACGCCCGGGCGGCCAGGTCGGCACGCAGTCGGTCGTCGGTCAGCAATTGCGCCATCGCGCGGGCCAACGCATCGACATTCCCGACTTCCACCAGCAATCCCGCGCGGCCGTGGTCGAGAATCTCGCGCGGCCCGGTCGGGCAATCCGTCGATACGATCGCCTTGCCGAGGGCGAGTGCCTCGATCAGCACCATCGGCATCCCTTCGTTCTTCGAACTCAGCACCATGATCGACGCGCCCGCCATCAGCGGATGCGGGTTGTCCATCTGCCCCATGAAATGCACTCGCGCGCCGATGCCGAGCTCGTGCGCGAGACGCATGAGCTCGTCGCGATGGGCGCCGTCGCCGGCAAGCACGAGATGCTCCGCCAAATCGCGCTGCGCGACGAGTTGCGCATACGCGCGCAGCAACGTGCGGTGATCTTTCTGGAGTTCATCGAGCCGGGCGACGGAGACGATGTAAGGCACATCGCTTGGCAACGGGGGACGCGCGGCAGTCGCGTTCTCGCGAATGGCGTCGATGTCGATCGCGTTGGGCAGGACGGTGACTTGCTGCAGCCGGTCGCCGAACATCCGGTCGGCTTCGTCGCCCATCTGCGGGTTCAATGCGGCAATACTGTCGTAGCGGCTGTACTGCTCGAGCAGGCGGCGCATGCGCCGGCCGCGGCCGCCCAGCCGGGCGACGAAGCTGAAGTGATTGACGCCGATCCAGGCCACCCCGAAGCGGCCGGCAAGGCGCCGCAGCGACAAGTCGTAGTCGACGATGACGTCTACGTCGCGCGCCAGTTCGGCGACACGCCGCCCGATGTACGGACGCACCGCGAGCGCGCCGTGAAGGTCACGAGCAATCCGGCCCACTTTGTCGAGCTTGCGTGCGTGGCGGCGGTCCTGGAAATAGCGAAGCCACTGCGGACGCACCAGGATTTCAATGGGGATGTCATCCGGAATCAGGGCGCGAAAGCGCTGCGTCAGCATCGGCGACGCGTACGTGACCGACAATGTGGCCCTGAAACGCTTGCGATCGAGGATGCGCAGCCACTGGATCAGAGACGATTCGATCCCGCCGTTCCCGAAATCGGTTACGTGAAACAACACGCGAACACGCGTGTCCGCACTTTCGGTATACCCCGCGTCGGCCATGATTTCTATTATGTTGTCTATTGTTGGACTATGCACCTGATTTGGGCGCGGCCTTTTATAACATAGGGTATTCCAATAGCCAAGCAAGGACGGGGCGCGGTCGATTTTTCCCTATTGCCGGAATCAGGTAGGGGCGACAGTCGCCGATTGCGAAGCCATCCGCCGGCATCTCACGCAAACGTCGGAGCACGCGATGCGCGGTTCAACCGCCCACCTGCGTCAGGACAGGCTGTCGAGCAACCGATACCAGGCGACCCCGGCCGCGATATAGAAGCGCTGCAGCCCGTGCAACGGAATCGGCCGGATCGGCGACACGCGGAACGGCAGCGGCAATTGCGCATCGCCCGACAGATGCGCGGCCAGATGCTTGCCGAGCGTCGTCGCCATCGCGATGCCGCGGCCGTTGTAGCCGAGCGCGATCGTCACGCCCGGTGCGGGCTCGTGCACGTGCGGCAGAAAATCCGCGGTGATCGCGACGCGCCCGGCCCAGCGGTATTCGAACCGGACGCCCTTCAGTTGCGGATACAACAGCGTCGTCGCGCGTTCCAGATGGCGCCAGTCGCCCGGCGCGCGCGGTTCGGCGAACGGGCCGCGGCCGCCCATCAGCAGTCGCCCGGCCGCATCGCGGCGAAAGTACAGCAACAGGCGCCGCGCATCGGATGCGACCTCGCCGCCGGCGAGGATGTCGCGACCGAGTTCCGGCGCGAGCGGTTGCGTCGCGACGATGAAACTGTTCGCGGCGATCACCGACTGGCGCAAGCCGGGCCATAGCCCATCCGTGTAGCCGTTGGTCGCGATCACGACGCGCGCGGCCGACAGCGTCGCGCCGCCGGACGTCGCGACCTGCCAGCGGCCGTCGGCACGCGTCAGCCCGACGGCGCGGGTCAAGCCGTGCACGACCGCACCGCTCGCCTGCGCGGCGCGCACGAGGCCGCGCGTATAGCTGAGCGGCTGCACGCTGCCCGCGCGGCGATCGATCCAGCCACCCGCATACGCGGGCGTGCCGAGCCGTCGCGCGACGTCGTCGCGGCCGAGCACCTCGACCGGCGCGCCGCGCGCGGCCCACTGCTGCGCGCGGCGGGCGACCGTGTCGAGCATCGCGGCGGTCGGCGCGGGCTGGATCCAGCCCTGGCGACGCGCATCGCAGTCGATCGCGTGCCGCGCGATCAGGTCGAACACGGTATCGGCCGCGCCGCCGACGATACCGGCAAGCTGCTCGCCGGCCGCGTCGCCGAACCGGCGAACGAGTTCGTCGGGGTCGTATTTCAGCCCGGGAATGACCTGCCCGCCGTTACGGCCGGACGCGCCCCAGCCCGGCTGCGCGCCGTCGATCACGCGGACGTTCACGCCGCGTTCGGCCAGGTGAAGTGCGGTCGACAGGCCCGTGAAGCCGGCGCCGACGATCGCCACGTCGCACGATACGGACGCGTCGAGCGCGGGCGTATCGGGCGCCGGCGCGGCGGTCGCCGCCCACAGCGAATCCGGCCACGGCGAGTCGGGCCATCCGGGTGCCGCGTTCGTTGCGCTCATGTTCGATCCGGGTTGTCGGCGCCGTCCGACGCCAGCAGGCGACGCAGGAATTCCTGCGTGCGGGGATGAGTCGGCTGCGTGAGCACGTCGCGCGCCGGTCCGCTTTCGCAGATCGTGCCGTCGTGCAGGAAGCACACGCGATCGGCCACCTCGCGCGCGAACGCCATTTCGTGCGTGACGACCACCATGGTCATCCCGTCGCGGGCGAGCCCGCGCATCACGCCGAGCACTTCGCCGACGAGTTCGGGGTCGAGCGCCGACGTCGGCTCGTCGAACAGGATCGCCTGCGGCTCCATCGCGAGCGCGCGGGCGATCGCGACGCGCTGCTGCTGCCCGCCCGACAGCTCGGACGGATACGCATTCATCCGGTGCGCGAGGCCGACCTTGTCGAGCAGCGCGCGGGCCTGCTCGCGCGCCTGCACGACCGGCACGCGCCGCACGTGCACCGGCCCTTCCATCACGTTCTCGAGCGCCGTGCGGTGGGCAAACAGGTTGAAGCGCTGGAACACCATGCCGACCCGCATCCGCAGCTCGTGGATCCGCTTCGAATGCGCGTCGACCTTCACGCCGTCGATCGTGATCGACCCTTCGTCGTAGGTCTCGAAGCCGTTGATACAGCGCAGCACGGTCGACTTGCCGGAACCGGAGGGCCCGATCAGGCACACGACTTCACCCGGCTGCACGTCGAGGCTCACGCCCTTCAGCACCGCGTGCTGCTGAAACCGTTTATGGATGGAATCGATCCGGATCATGCGCCCCTCCTCAGTGCGAGCCGCTTGCCGAGCCGGTTCACCCCGAACATCAGCGGCAGGCCGAGTGCGAGATACAGCAGCGCGACGAGCGTATACACGCTCATGTTCTGGAACGTCGACGACGCGATCAGCTGGCCGGCGCGCGTGATCTCCGCGACGGTGATCGTCGACGCGACCGACGAATCCTTCAGCAGCATCACGAGCGTGTTGCCGTACGGCGGCAGCGCGATGCGAAACGCCTGCGGCAGCACCACGCGCCGCATGATCATCGGGCCGCGCATGCCGATGGCGTGCGCGGCTTCGATCTGGCCGCGGTCGATCGCCTCGATGCCGGCGCGGAAGTTCTCGGCCTGGTATGCCGAATACGCGATGCCGAGCCCGAGCACGCCGGCCTGGAACGCCGACAGTTGGACGCCGAGATCGGGCAGCACGAAGTACATGTAGAACAGCTGCACGATGATCGGCAGCCCGCGGATCACGTTGACGATCGTGCTGCCGGCCGTCGCGACGGCACGATTGCGCGACACCTTCAACAACGCGAGGATCAGCCCAAGCACCGAGCTGAGCACGAACGCGCATGCGGTGATCTCGATCGTGACCACCGCGCCCTTCAGCAGGATCGGCAGAAAATCGATCGCATTCTGGAAAAACATGAGGTCTCCTATGCGACGTCGGGACGGCGCGCCGCGGTGGATGCCCGCGACGCGCGGGCGATGCCGGTCGGGAATCGCGCGCCGGCGCTCAGCTCATGTGCCACTTCTGCAGGATCTGCTGCAGCGTGCCGTCGCCCTTCATCTTGCGGATCGCGCCGTTGAGCTGTTCGAGCGTCGCGGTGTCGCCCTTGCGCACGATGAAGCAGACCTGCCCCTTCACGACGCTCTGGTATTCGGGCACGAGCCGCACCTGGCGATTGACGCCGTGCTCGATCTGGTACGCGACGATCGGCTGGTCGGCGAAGCCGGCCTTGATGCGCCCGAGCGCGACGTCGCGCATGATGTCGGCGATCGAATCGTAGGTCCGCACTTCCTTGAAGATGCCCTTCTTGTTGAGCGCGTCGACGAACGCCGTGCCGACCTGCGCGCCGACCACCTGCCCCTTGAAATCGTCCATCGACGTATAGCGGCCGGGGTCGTCGGCCTTCACGATCAGGCCTTCGCCGAACGTGTAGACGGTGTCGGAGAAATCGACGACCTGCTGGCGCGCCGGCGTCTTCAGCATCGCGGCCGAGATGATGTCGATCTTCTGCGTGGTGAGCGACGGGATCAGCGCGGAGAACACGGTCTGCTGCACGTCGACGCGAAACCCCGCCGACTTCCCGGCCGCGGTGATCGCATCGACCATCATCCCCTGGATCGAATTGCTCTTGACGTCGAGAAACGTGAACGGCACGCCGGTGGCGGTCGCGCCGACCTTCAGCGTCGGCTCGGCCGCAACGACGCCCGCCGAGGCCGTGGAGAGTGCGATACAGGTGGCGAAACCGGCGGCCAGTGCGCCGAACCGCTTGATGAACGGAACCATGGTGTCTCCTTCTCGAATAATCCGGGCGCCGGCCGGTCGCTGATCGACACTGCGACGATGGCTCGATCTTAAAACGAATCAAAAATATCGTAAAAAGATTTTTCAGTATCGATATGCGATACGCTATGATGCGATATCGAATCGATCCCGCCTCAAGCCATGGAAACGTCGCCCGATCAGTCAAACGACCTGCTGTTCAACCAGTCGCTCGAAAAAGGGCTCAACGTGCTGCGCGCGTTCAGCGCGAAGCGGCGCACGATGACGCTCGCGGAAGTGGCCGACGCGGCCGGGATGACGAAAAGCTCGGCGCAGCGGATGGTCTATACGCTCGAGAAGCTCGGCTACATCCGCAAGCATCCGGTCACGCGGCGTTACCAACTCACGCCGCACGTGATGCGGATCGGCTTCAACTATCTCGCGGCCGATACGCTGATCGACGTCGCGAATCCGTTCCTGTCCGAGCTCACGAACCTGACCGGCGAAACCACCAACCTCACCGAGCCGGACGAGGACGAAATGGTGTACGTCGCGCGTTTCGTGTCGACCAAGTTCGTGCCGATCCACATGCCGATCGGCAGCCGTATCCCGATGTACTGCACCGGCAGCGGGCGCGCGTTCCTGAGCGCGTTGCCGCCGGCCGACGCGCGTGCACGGCTCGACGACATGGTGCGCACGCCGCATACGCCGCGCACGGTCACGGCGCTCGACGAACTCGTCGCGTTGCTCGACAGTGCGCGGCGCGAAGGCTACGCGACCAACCAGGAAGAACTGTTCATCGGCGACATGTCGATCGCCGCGCCCGTGCTCGGCAGCCAGGGGCAGCCGGTCGCGGCCGTGCACGTGGTCGCGCCGACGAGCCGCTGGACGTTCGACGATGCGCGCCGCAAGCTCGCGCCGGCGGTGATCGACTGTGCGCGCGGGATCAGCAATTCGATTCGGACGCTCGAATAGCGTCGACGAAACGGCATGCGGCGCGCCGTTGCATTGCGTAGCGGCGCTTGATCGCTACCGCGGCTTCGGCGAATGCTCGGTTCGATAGGTACGGTTCGGACGCGATACGAGCTGCTTCGCTGCAGCGTCCAGTTCCTTGCCGTGATACAGATCGACGCACCTCAGGAAGTCGAACTTCACATCCGCGACTTCCGATTCGACAACCGGACTCCGATAGTCGCGAGCCAGATACTTCGCGACCAGCGCGTGAATGACGTCCGGCGCACGTTCCATGTCGTAGTAGGTCCAGTCGCGCAAAGCGCTGATGCTGCTGCCGATGTCCTTGCTCGCGCCGGGCGCCTGCTTGTATGCGGTAGCCAGGCACTCCGCGAGCACCATGTCCTTGAAGTACTGGAGGTAAGTTCGTGAGCCGGCCTCGGGCGAAGTTTGTGCGACGTCCTTCGCCACGGCCATCGTCGGTTGAAACGCGAAGCACGCCAACGCGGCAGCGATCCGGACTCCCCTCATGACAGGCTCCAAAAATTTGCGCGATCGGTACGATACCGCGCGCCCGGTTCGTTGAAGTAACAATGGTCGTAACACGTCCGCCCATTGAACAGCGTGGCGTGGCCCTGTGCATCGCTCCACCCCGACACCTCGAACAGGATGACGCCCTGCCGACCCGCAAGCAGCCCTCCGTTCGACGGCGGGTATTTGACGCCCTCAGCCTTCCCCCAGCGTTGCTCGAGAAAACGAATCAAGTCCCGGACACGAAAAAATATTGCCGATTGTCTCTGCCCGAGACCGTTTGCTCGGGGATTCTCGGTATCACCATACCGGCTTCACCCAGGATATAACTCATCCTCACCGCGCAAGTATTGCTCCATCGCTCTGTCGGATTCGGATTGTTGACGTTCTTCTCGACGTATCCACCTATCACTTTCGCAACGCGCTCACCGGAATTTGCCGGGTCGTAGATTCGCTGAGATGCCGCCCATGCAACGGCAAATGATGGACGTTTCACTTTGGCTCCTTGTTGTTGAGATGAATTCGACTCGAGGGCAAACGCATCGAAAACTCGCGACGGCTCATGTGCTCCGGGAACCTTCGAATCCATCGAATCAGGGCGTCATGATGCGCGATTTGAAAGTTTTTTGTAATGACGCCGGCTTCCCGGACGCCGCCCTCTTCTATTGCCCCCCTCGTTTTCCCCAATCCCGTTCGCCTTGACTCCGCTCCTCCGATCGTCAAAACTTCGCATATCGTCAGTGTGATCACAGATCGCAGATCAAACCCAGGAGAGCCCGTCTTGCCGCCTCGTATCGCCCCGCCCGCATTGAAGGTCATCGAACAGGAAACGATGGCCGACAAGGTCTACCAGCAACTGCGCGAAGCGCTGATGAGCGGCCGCTTCGCGCCTGGCCAGGCGCTGAGCCTGCGCAGCGTGGCCGAGGCGGTCGGCTCGTCGACGATGCCGGTGCGTGCCGCGCTCACGCGGCTGCGCGCCGAACGCGCACTGGTCGACGGCCCGAATCGGGCGCTCGTCGTCCCGCCGATGACGCTCGACATGCTCGACGAACTGCGCGACGTGCGGATCGCCCTCGAAGGCTGCATCGCCGAGCGCGCGTGCGCACGGATGACCGACGCGCAGATCGCGGCCGTACGCAAGACCTGCGAGACGATGCAGGCACACGCCGAGGCCGGCCGCTCGCGCGCCTACCTGCAAAGCAATTTTGCGTTCCACAGCGCGATCTATGCGCACGGCGCCAGCGAAAGCACGCTCGCGATCGTCGAGAACCTGTGGATGCGCGTCGGCCCGTTCCTCAACATGGTCGCGCTCGACATCCCGCACATGCGGCGCTCGATGGATGCGCACCGCGCGATCGTCGATGCGCTCGAACGGCGCGACGGCGCGGGCGTGCGGGCCGGCATCGCGCTCGACATCGGGGGCGCCGCGCACGACCTCGCCGAGACGCTGCGGGCCGAACAGACACCGCGGACCGTGAACGCGAAGCCGTAGCGGCCGCCTGCCACGGCCGCCCGATACCCAAGCGGCCGTCATCCCACAACATCAACGATGGAGACAACCCGGCATGACAGCTTCCGACCTGCTGAAACCCTATGACGGCCTGCGCGTCCTCGTGACCGGCGGCGCATCGGGCATCGGTCTCGAAATCGCCGACGCGTTCGCCGAATGCGGTGCGCGCGTGCACGTGTGCGACGCATCGCAAGCCGCGATCGCGGCGCTCGCCGACCGGCCGCCGCGTGCCGCGGCCGGCGCGATCAGCGCGACGCTGGCCGACGTATCCGACCCGGCCGCCGTCGAGCGCGTGTTCGCCGACGTGTCGACCACGCTCGGCGGCCTCGACGTGCTGGTCAACAACGCGGGCATCGCCGGCCCGACCGGCGGCATCGACGAAATCGACCCCGTGCAATGGGAGCAGACCGTCGCGATCAACCTGAACGCGCAATTCCAGTTCGCGCGCCGCGCGGTGCCGCTGCTGCGCGAGTCGAAACACGGCGGCGCGATCATTGCGCTGTCGTCGGTCGCCGGCCGGCTCGGCTACGCGTTCCGCACGCCGTATGCGGCCACCAAATGGGCGGTGGTCGGTCTCGTGAAAAGCCTCGCGATCGAACTCGGGCCGCTCGGCATCCGCGTGAACGCGATCCAGCCCGGCATCGTGCGCGGCCCGCGGATGCGCCGCGTGATCGAGGCGCGCGCGCAGCAGCTCGGCATCGGCTACGACGAAATGGAGCAGCGCTATCTCGAGAAGATCTCGCTGCGGCGCATGACCGATCCGGCCGAGATCGCCGCGACCGCGCTGTTCCTGTGCTCGCCGGGCGGGCACGGAATCACCGGGCAGGCGATCTCCGTCTGCGGCAACGTCGAAGTGCTCTGACGCCTCCTGCATCGTTCATCGAAAGGAATCCATCCGTGGCAAACGCTCGCAAAGTCATCATCACCTGTGCGCCGACCGGCGCGATCCATACGCCGTCGATGTCGCCGTACCTGCCCGTCACGCCGCACGAAATCGAAACGGCCGCGGTCGCGGCCGCGCAGGCCGGCGCGGCGATCCTGCATCTGCACGCACGCAACCCGTCGGACGGCAAACCGACGCAGGATCCGGCCGTGTTCGCCGAATTCCTGCCGCGCATCAAGGCACAGACCGACGCCGTGATCAACCTCACGTCCGGCGGCAGCCCGCACATGACGGTCGACGAACGGCTGCAGCCCGCGCTGCATTTCCAGCCCGAGGTCGCGTCGCTGAACATGGGCTCGATGAACTTCGGGCTGTACCCGATGCTCGAGCGCTTCCGCGAGCTGAAGCATCCGTGGGAGCGCGAACATCTCGAGAAAAGCCGCGATCTCGTGTTCAAGAACACGTTCGCCGACATCGAGACGATCCTCACGCGCTGCGGCGCGAACGGCACGCGGTTCGAATTCGAGTGCTACGACATCTCGCACCTGTACAACCTCGCGCACTTCGTCGATCGCGGGCTCGCGAAACCGCCGTTCTTCGTGCAGAGCGTGTTCGGCCTGCTCGGCGGGATCGGCGCGCATCCGGAGGACCTGATGCACATGCGCCGGACGGCCGACCGCCTGTTCGGCAGCGATTACGTATGGTCGATCCTCGGCGCCGGGCGCAACCAGATTCCGCTCGCGACGATCGGCGCCGCGCAAGGCGCGAACGTGCGCGTCGGGCTCGAGGATTCGCTGTGGATCGCGCCCGGCAAGCTCGCGGAATCGAGCGCCGCGCAAGTCCTGAAAATGCGTCAGGTGCTCGAAGGCCTGTCGCTCGAGATCGCGACGCCGGCCGAGGCGCGCGCGATGCTCGCACTCAAGGGCGGCGACGCGGTGAATTTCTGATCGCCGGGTCGCCACCCCAACACCAGAATCCGCAAGCGCAGTGACAAGGCGCCGGCCCGAGCCGGCCGGCGCCAGGACGCCCTTCATCGCCCCGCTCCGTTCGAGCGCCGCCGGCGCGGCTCCGTCGTCTGCCCATCCGCTGCCCGCACCGCAGCGGCATTTGCCGAACGCGGCGCGCCGTGCTTGCCGTGCGCGCCGGTTCGCCCTTACCGGAGTCGTCCGCATGTCCACTCATCACGCTCAGGCCCTGTCGTCCGCCGCCGGCGACGCGAACGCGTCGCTGAACCGGCTGCTGTTCCGCAAACTCATGCCGCTGCTGATCGCCGCGTACGTGATCAGCTTTCTCGACCGCACCAACATCGCGTTCGCCAAACACTCGATGGGCGTCGATCTCGGCATCTCATCGGCCGCGTACGGACTCGGCGCGGGGTTGTTTTTCCTGACCTACGCGCTCTTCGAGATCCCGAGCAACCTGATCATGCATCGCGTCGGCGCACGCTTCTGGATCACGCGGATCATGATCACGTGGGGCGCGCTGTCGGTCGCGATGGCGTTCGTCAGCGGCGAAACGTCGTTCTACGTGATGCGCCTGCTGCTCGGCGTGGCCGAAGCCGGCCTGTTTCCCGGCGTGATGCTGTATTTGACGTACTGGTTCGGCCGCGAGGAACGTGCGCGCGCCACCGGCTATTTCCTGCTCGGCGTGTGCATCGCCAACATCGTCGGCGGACCGCTGGCCGGCGCGCTGATCGAGCTCGACGGCACGCTCGGTTTCCACGGCTGGCAATGGCTGTTCGTCGTCGAAGGCATTCCGGCGATCCTGCTCGCGTTCGTCGTATGGATGCGATTGCCGGACCGGCCGAGCGCCGCGCCGTGGCTCGCTCCGGAAACCGGCCGCGCGCTCGAGCGCAAGCTGGCCGCCGAACAGGACGCGGGCGTCGCCGCGCACGGCGGCCATGCGTTCGGCGCCGCGCTGCGCGATCCGCAGATCTGGCTCGCGATCTTCGTGTACTTCTGCCACCAGTTGACCATCTACACGGTGATCTTTTTCCTGCCGGGCATCATCGGTGCGTCGGGGCGCCTCTCGCCGTTCGCGGTCGGGTTGCTGACTTCGCTGCCCTGGCTCGCCGCCGCGCTCGGGGCCGGCACGCTGCCGCGCTTCGCCCGTGAATCGCGTCATTCGCGCCGCATGCTGTGCGCGGGGCTGGTGGTCATGGCGGCCGGGATGGTCGGCGCCGCGCATGCGTCGCCGTTGGCGGGGCTGCTCTGCGTGTGCGTGGCCGCGTCGATGTTCTTCGTCGTCCAGTCGATCGTGTTCACGTTTCCGGCGTCGCGGCTGGCGGGCAGCGCGCTGGCCGGCGGGCTCGGGCTCGTGAATACGTGCGGGTTGCTCGGCGGCTTCGTCGGGCCGACCGTCGTCGGCGCGATCGAACAGGCGACCGGCAATGCAAAGAACGGGTTGACGCTGCTCGCGGCCGCGCTCGTGATCGCAGCGTTCGCGAGCCTCGCTTTGCGGCACGGGCACGAGCGCGCCGGCGTGCGGTCGCGCGGCTGAAGGCAGGCTGAAAAAATCCAGCGGACAGGATGCGGGCCTCGCGCCCGCCTCTCGTCTCACTTCGTCAGAACAGATACATCCCGGCGACGAACACCACGCCCGAGAACAGCAGGGTCGTCACGCAGTACCCCATGATGTCGCGTACGCCGAGCCCCGCGATCGCCAGCGCGGGCAGCGCCCAGAACGGCTGCGCCATGTTGGTCCACGCCTCGCCGTACGCGATCGCCATGGCCGCCTTGCCGAGATCGGCGCCGAGCGCCTGCGCGGCCGGCATCACGAACGGCCCCTGCACGACCCAGTGGCCACCGCCCGACGGCACCGCGAAATTGATCACGGCCGAGCTCAGGAATGCGAGCAGCGGGAACGTGTGCACGTTCGCGATATCGACGAACCACTTCGTGATCACGCCCGCGAGCCCCGAGTGATCCATCAACGCCTGGATGCCGGCGTAGAACGGAAACTGGATCATGATCCCGGACGCGCCGCGCGCCGCGCCGGCCACCGCGCGTGCATAGGCCATCGGCGTCCGGTGCAGCAGGATGCCGGCCGCGAGGAACGCGAGGTTCACCGTGTCGATGTCGAGCGCGAAGCCCTTCTGCGCGAAACGCAGCACGAGGAACGCCGCGCACAGCGCCGCGACGAGCATCGACAGCACGCGGCTCTCCTCCATCCGCTCCGCGAACGTCGCGTCGGGCCCGAGCTTGCGCTCGACGCTCGGCGGCTCGGCGAGCAGCGCCGGATCGACGCTGACGACGTCGCCCGGCTTCGGCATCATCATTCGCGCGAGAAACGGCAGCATCACGATCAGCCCGATCGTGACGAACGCGTTGTAGCCGGTGAAGATCGTGTCGGACACCGGAATCAGGCCGATGGTCTTTTCCATCGGATTGCCTTTCGTCGCCGCGACGAGCGGGATCGAACCCGACAGCCCGCCGTGCCAGCTCAGGAAGCCCATGTAGGCGGACGCGACGAGCAGCCGGTAGTCGCTGCCGGCCACGCGGCGCGCGACTTCGCGCGCCAGCATCGCGCCGAGCACGAGCCCGAAGCCCCAGTTGATCGCACAGGCCAGCGCGCCGACGAACGCGACGAGCATCACGCCCTGGCCGGGCGTGCGCGCGGTGCTCGCGAGCGCGACGAGCAGGCGCCGCACGGGCGGCGAACTCGCCAGCGCGTGGCCGGTGACGAGGATCATGACCATCTGCATCGAGAACGCGAGCAGGTTCCAGAAGCCCGAACCCCACATCGTCGTGAGTTGCACGGGTGTGTTCGGCGTGAGGCCGAACGCGAGCGCGAACGTGACGATCGTCAGCAGGATCGCGAAAATCAACGGGTCGGGCAACACGCGGTGGACCACCTGCGTGAAGAAGCGGGAAATGCGCTGGATCAACTTGAGCTCCTCGTTTCCTGATAGGGACATCCGCGCGTATCGTTGTTGGTTGAGGCGCGGAAACGCGCGGATTCTTGCACAGAACCGGCGGACGCGCTTCGGCGCGCAAAATCACGATCGCGTCGTGTCAGGACAGGGAAACGGGGAAAAACGGAGAAAGGCGGCACGATCCGCGCCGCCTTCGAGGGTAATGGCCGCCGCGCGTCAACGCACCGTCGTCACTTCACTGGCTCGCTCAGCGTCGCCACGTCCGTCACCCGCCGCTCGGCGAGCCGCTGCGCGAACCGATACGCGACGAGCGATCCCGCTACCGCCAGCAGCATCGGCACGAGGCTGTCGTGATTCGCACGCGTGAATTCGAGCAGCAGCACGACGGCCGTGACCGGCATCTGCATCGATGCGGCGAGAAACGCGGTCGCGCCGATCAACGCGCATCCGCCGAGCGATGCGCCGGGCCACACGGCGCTCCACAGCCCGCCGAGCACGATCCCGAGCAGCGCACCGTTCGCGAGACCCGGCGTCAGCAGCCCGCCTTCCGCGCCGGCCCGCAGGCTGCCGGCCTCGATCAGCACCTTCAGCACGAGCAGCGCCGCCGCGAGGCCGATCGTCAGCGTGCCGTCGAAACCCAGCGACGCCGGGCCCTTGCCGTTGCCGAGCAATTGCGGAAACCGCATCGACAGCACGCCGATCACCGCGAAGTTGAGCAGCGCGAACACCGGCAGCCGCCAGTCCTTCGGCGCGTCCGCCCGCGCGCGGGTGGTAAGTCGCACGAACCCGTACGCGGCGAAGCCGAACAGCGGCCCGCAGACGACCGACCATGCGACGAGCGGCGTGCTCAGCACGAACGCCGGCACCGTGTACTGGTGTTCGTTGCCGAGACCGAGCCACGCGACGATCGCCGCGATCGCGGATGTCACGACCGCCACGACCAGCGCACGCAGTTCGAACGTGCCGAGCAGCACCTCGAGCACGAAGATCGCGCCGCCGAGCGGCACGTTGTAGACGGCCGCGAGCCCCGCGCCGGCGCCGCATGCGACCATCAGCCGGCAGTCGTCGGGCGTGAGTCCCGCCGCATGGGCAAGCCGCCCGGCGAGCAGCGAACCGATCTCGCGCGGCGCGACTTCGCGGCCGAGCGGCGAGCCGAGCCCGACGGTGACGATCTGCAGCAGCGCGTGAACCATCGTGCTGACGAACGGCATCCGCGGATCGGCCGCGCGCACCGCGCGGCGGATGCTGACGAGCGGCCGGCCATACCGGTAAAGCGCCCACCAGCCGCCGCCCGCGACGATCCCGCAGACGACCAGCACCGCCAACCGGCGCAGCGGCTCGGCGCCGGTCACGCCACTGAGGAAGCTCTCGGCGCCGATCACGTGCGCGACGCTGTAGCCGTACGCGACGTGCTGGATCGCATGCAGCAGCAACGCGAGCAGCATGCCGCCGAGCCCCGCGCCGATACCGGTCAGGACCGTGACGACGGCCACGCGCGCGAACGGGCTGGCGGTCGGCGAAGATGCCGCGGGAGGGGACGGAAGATCGAGGCGCATAAGGTCGGCGAACGGGGATCGAAAAGACGGCATGCAACCCGCACGCCGTCGTCAGCACCGCATCGTAGGCCTGCACCTCTCATGAGACAAACGTATTTTTCGAATCGACTCATGCATTTTATGAATGCACGGCGTCCGGCGGGCCGGAATGGCCCGCCTCCTCGTCAATACGTGATCCGCTCCGGTTCGCGCCGCATGATGACCTGCCCGTGGCGCATCGACAGCGTGGCCTTCGCCTGCCGGCGCACGGCTTCGTAGTCGCTGTCCGCATCCAGCACGACGAGATTCGCCGGACGTCCGACCGCGATGCCGTACCCGTCGCCGAGGTGTAGCGCCGTCGCGCTGTGGTCGGTCACGAAGTCGAGGCAGCGCTGCAGGTCCTGGTAGCCCATCATGTGGCAGATATGGAGGCCCGCGTCGAGCACGCGCAGGATGTTGCCGTTGCCGAGCGGATACCACGGATCCTTGATCGAATCCTGCCCGAAGCACACGTTGAGGCCGGCACGGTCGAGTTCCGCGACGCGCGTGACGCCGCGCCGCTTCGGAAACGTGTCGAAGCGGCCCTGCAGATGGATGCTCTCGGTCGGGCACGAGATGAAGTTCAGCCCTGCCTGTTTCAGCAGCCGGAACAGCTTCGAGCAGTACGCGTTGTCGTACGAGCCCATCGCGGTCGTATGGCTCGCGGTCACGCGTGCCCCCATGCCGCGCACGCGTGCCTCTTCGGCAAGCACTTCGAGAAAGCGCGAATGCGGATCGTCGGTCTCGTCGCAGTGCACGTCGACGAGGCAGCCCGTGCGCTCCGCGAGGTCCATCAGGAAGCGGATCGAGCTGACGCCCTGCTCCCGCGTGTTCTCGAAATGCGGAATCCCGCCAACGACGTCCGCGCCGAGTTCGATCGCCCGCTCCATCAGCGCGCGGCCGCCGTCGAACGATTCGATGCCCTCCTGCGGGAACGCGACGATCTGCAGATCGATCAGCCCGCGCGCCTCGTCCTTCACTTCCAGCATCGCCTTCAGCGCGGCGAGCGTCGGATCGGTCACGTCGACGTGCGTGCGTACGTGCTGGATCCCGTGGTCGCGCAGCATGCCGATCGCCGCATGCGCGCGCGTTTTGGTGTCCTCGTGCGTGATCGTCGCCTTGCGCTCGGCCCAGCGCTCGATGCCCTCGAACAGCGTGCCGCTCATGTTCCACGCGGGCTCGCCGGCCGTCAGCACGGCATCGAGGTGGATATGCGGCTCGACGAGCGGCGGAATCGCGAGACGGCCGCCGCCGTCGATATGGTCCGGGTTCGTCGACGCGATCGGCGCGGCTTGCGCGTCGATGCGCGCGATCTTGCCGGCATCGATGCCGATCGTGAACAGGCCGTCGCGGCCGCGCAGGCGTACGTTGAACAGGTTCATGGGGAGGCCTCTTGTCGTGCATGCGTGAACACGGCCGCGCGATCTGCGTCGACGACCGTGCGGTCCGGGCAATCAGTATGGAGGAAAAGCGGCGACGCGCGCACCTGCCGCGCATGTTGCATCGACGCGACAGCCGGGCTGCGCGGGACGGCAGCCGCATGCCGGCCGTCACGCAGGAACCGCCGGCCCGACGCGCGCGCGACGCCGCGTGTCAGTTTTGTGAAGGACTCTTGCCGGATCAGGAACAGTGCGCTCGCGGCCCCAAGGCCCTTGCGCGTGCGGCGCATTCCTATACTTGCGCCGAACTTTGGTTTCCAGTCCCACACGCAGGAGCTTCCCGATGAAAAAAACCATGATCGCCGGCGCGTGCGCCGCCACCCTGTTCGCGCCGCTCGCCCACGCGCAAAGCTCGGTCACGCTGTACGGCCTGATCGACGCCGGCATCGCCTATACCAACAACGTGAACGGCGCGTCGCAGTGGCGCATGGCGACCGGCACGATCAACGGCAGCCGCTTCGGCCTGCGCGGCACCGAGGATCTCGGCGGCGGCCTGAAGGCGCTGTTCGTGCTCGAGAACGGCTTCAACGTGAACAACGGCGGGCTCGGCCAGGACGGCAAGCTGTTCGGCCGCCACGCGTATGTCGGCCTGAGCCGCGCCGGCTACGGCACGCTGACGCTCGGCCGCCAGTACGACACGATGGTCGACTTCGTCGCGCCGCTGTCCGCGACGGCCGGCGATCTCGGCGATGCGGGCTTCGCGCATCCGTTCGACAACGACAACCTGAACCACTCGCTGCGCATCAACAACGCGGTCAAGTACACGAGCGACACGATCGCGGGCTTCAAGGTCGGCGCGCTGTACGCGTTCTCCAACTCGGCGAATTTCAGCGCCAACCGCGCGTACAGCGTGGCCGCGAGCTACACGAACGGCCCGCTGAAGCTGGCCGGCGCCTACCTGCAGATGAACGGCACGAAGGGCTCGACGAGCGCGAGCCCCGGCGCGACCGATTCGGCCGAGGCGAAGAGCCTGAACCAGGGGGGCTGGTCGATCGGCTCGGACCGCATGCGCACGTACGGCGGCGGCGTCAGCTACGTATTCGGGCCGGCGACCGTCGGCTTCGTCTACACGCGCTCGCAGTACGACAACACCGGCTCGTTCGGCTCCAGCGGCCAGATCGCGTTCAACAACTACGACGTGAACGTGCGCTATGCGGTCACGCCGGCCGTCAGCCTCGGCGCCGCCTATGTGTACACGGACGCCAGCGTGTCGAATCCCGACAGCAAGCACGGCGCCGATCCGAAGTGGCATCAGGTCGACCTGCAGGCCGTGTACAAGCTGTCGCGCCGCACCGACCTGTACGCGGAAGCGATGTTCCAGCATGCGTCCGGCCGCGGCTACCAGGCGTTCATCAACACGTCGGGCGGCGCATCGAGCACGGCGAACCAGGTCGTCGGCACGATCGGCATGCGCACGCGCTTCTGACCGGCAGCGCGCAACGTCGCCCACCTGTACCGAGCCCGTGTGCACGGCGCCCGTGTGCACGGCGCCCGTGTTTGCTCACGGGTCCGGCCGCGGCGGGTGACAGCGCCAATGTTGTTGCTTCTGGAACGCAGCCCTCCTGGAATCGGGGTGTTTGCGCAACGGCCCGCTGCGTAGACTGACGTCGAAGGTCGGAGCCGCGCGTCGCGCGTCGATCCGGCCACCCACCCCGTATTCAGGAGAACCTCGTGAAATCGCTCGTCGTTACCGCCGCCGCTGCCATCCTGCTTGCCGCACCGGCCCTGTCGTTCGCCCAGCAGGCGAAGTCGCCCGTCACGCGCGCGCAGGTGCTGCAGGAACTGATCGATCTCGAGTCGGTCGGCTACAACCCGGCGCGCGGTGAAGTCGGCAACTATCCGGAGGACATCCTGGCGGCGCAGGAACGACTGCAGGCGAAGCGTCTCGCCGAGCGGAAAGCGGCGCAGGCCGCCTACGGCCCGGCCGGGGCGCCTGCAACCGAATCGGGCGCGGCGGCCAAGCCCGCGCTGTGACGACGTGCGTCGCTCGCATCGAGCATGCATGGCGAGCGACGCGTAGTGGATGTTTGCAGGAAACAACCCGCCGCGCGCCGATGCGCGCGCGGGGTTCAGACGGCCTGCGCTCAGGCGGCCTGCGCTCAGGCGGCCTGCGGTTCGCGGTCGATCGCGTTCAGCATCTCGACGTCGCGCGCAATCATTCCCGGCACTTGCGCACGCAACATCTCGACCCAGGTCCGCACCTTCGCATCGACGAAACGGCGCGACGGGTACAGCGCATACACGTTCATCTTCTGCAGGATATGCGCGGGCAGCACACGGACCAGCGTGCCGTCGCGCAGCGCGTCGATCGCCGAATACAGCGGCAGCATGCCGATTCCGATGCCGTCGCGGATCGCGAGCGCGAGCGATTCGGCGGTATTGGTCTGCACCGGCCCGGCGACGTGGATCTGCTCGACGCCTTCGGGCCCTTCAAGCACCCATTCGTGCGTCGGAAACGCCGGCGTGCACAGCGTCAGGCACGCGTGCGCGGCGAGATCCTGCGGGCGGGCCGGCACGCCGTGCCGTTTCACGTAGTCGGGTGACGCACACAGAATGCTGAAGGTCGACCCGAGCAGGTGCGACACGAGTTCCGAATCGGGCAGCGACGACGCGGTGACGACGGCCATGTCACTCGTGCCGTCGAACAGGTCGGGCATGCGCTGCGACAGCGACAGCTCGATCGACACGTCCGGGTACTGCGTGTGATAGCGCGTCAGCGCGGGCATCACGTAGTGGTGACCGACGCTCGCGAAGCTGTGCATGCGCAGCACGCCGGCCGGGCGCTCGTGCGCGCAGCTCGCTTCTTCTTCCGCGCGGTCGACGTCGGCGAGGATCTGGCGGCAGCGCCGCAGATAGCTTTCGCCGGCCGACGTCAGCGCGAGACGGCGGGTCGAGCGATTCATCAGACGGGTGCGCAGGCGCGCCTCGAGCTCCGACACCGCGCGCGACATCGCGCCGGTCGTCGAATTCAGCGATTGCGCGGCGGCGGTGAAGCTGCCCGTCTCGACGACGCGCGAAAACACCCGCATGTTTTGTAGGGTATCCATTCCTGTGAGCAACCTGTAGCGGAGCCGCCATTTTCCTCCACTGGATGCGACAGATTGTTACTTCGGCTGCAACTATCGTTTCCCCGCAACTGCGTTAATGCGCGGGCGCCGCGCTCCTACAATCGGCGCCTCACCAGTCGAACGGGCCGTTCGGACGCGCCGCGGCACCGCGCCGGCCCCCTCTTTTCA
This sequence comes from Burkholderia sp. 9775_39, assembly GCF_015712225.1. Classification (NCBI taxonomy): domain Bacteria; kingdom Pseudomonadati; phylum Pseudomonadota; class Betaproteobacteria; order Burkholderiales; family Burkholderiaceae; genus Burkholderia; species Burkholderia sp. 9775_39. Next base: position 139,858 of record NZ_JACCQC010000019.1, read on the forward strand.
TGAAGCCACAACCTGCGATCGAGCGATCTTCCATCGAACCGGCACGATGGAGGCCATGGCTCGATCCGCTCGGCAACGCGGCGCGCGACTGGGCCGCGACCGACGGGCTGATCTGGCTGCATCTCGCGAAAACGGTGCTCGCGGCGCTGCTGGCGATGGGCATCGCGATGCGTCTCGAGATGTCGCAGCCGCGCACCGCGATGACGACCGTGTTCGTGCTGATGCAGCCGCTGTCGGGCATGGTGTTCGCGAAGAGCTTCTATCGCGTGCTCGGCACGGCGGCCGGCCTCGTCGGCGCGCTCGCGCTCGGCGGGCTGTTCGCGCAGCAGCCGGAGCTGTACATGGCCGGCATCACGCTGTGGATCGGCGGCTGCATCGCCCTCGCGGTGCGCAACCGCCACTTCCGCTGGTACGGCTTCGTGCTCGCCGGCTACACGGCCGCGCTGATCGGCCTGCCGGCCGTGATGACGCCGCAGACGCTGTTCCAGTCCGCGCTCACGCGCGCCGCGGAAGTCGCACTCGGCATCGCGTGCTCGGGCGCGGTCAGCGCGCTGATCCTGCCGTTGAGTTCCGCGAAGGCGCTGATGCGCTCGTTGAGCGCGCGCCACGCGACGTTCGCGGCGTTCACGGCCGGCGCGCTGGCGGGCGACGTCGCGCGCGGCGATTTCGAACGGCGCTTCGCCGATTTCGTCGACGACATCGTCGGCTTCGAAGCCAACCGCGCGTTCGCGTCGTTCGAGGACCCGCACATTCGCGCGCGCAGCCGCCGGCTCGCGCGGCTGAACAGCGAGTTCATGAACGCATGCACGCGGCTGCATGCGCTGCACCAGCTCGTCAAACGGCTGCGCGCGAATCATTCGGACGCGGTGCTCGACGCGCTGGCGCCGCACGTCGACGCGCTCGCGCTGCGCTTCGCCGCGTTGCGCGACGAACGCCAGCACGGCATCGCACCGGCCACCGGCGCGCTGCTCGAACTGCGCCGCTTCCATGGTGCGTTGCCGAAGGCCGCGCGCGCGTCGCGACGGGCCATCGAGGACCATGCGGCCGGCGGCCTGCTCGACTTCGATACCGCGATCGAGCTGCTGTACCGGTTCATCGGCGAATATCTCGGCTACGTCGATACCTACGCGTCGCTCGATCAGGACGACCACGCATTCGAGCGCTCGGTCACGCATTACGCGGTGAAGACCAATGCGTTCTTCGTCGGCTTCGCCTTCCTGCGCACGGTGGTCGCCGTCGGTGCGATGAGCGCATTCTGGATCGCGTCCGAATGGCCGAGCGGCTCGCTCGCGGTGATCGCCACCGCGATCGCATGCGCGCTCAGCTCGACCTCGCCGCGCGCGCCGAAATTCGTCGCGCAGATGAGCGTCGGCGCGGCGTTCGCGACCGCGGTCGGCTACCTGTTCCTGTGCTACGTCTATCCGAACATCGACGGCTTTCCGCTGCTGTGCGCGGCGCTCGCGCCGGTGCTCGGCCTCGGCGCGTTCCTCGCGATGCGGCCGGGCCTGTCCGGCTACGGGATCGGCTTCGCGGTGTTTTTCTGCCTGCTCGCGGGCCCCGACAACGCGATCGCGTATACGCCGGAAGTGCTGATCAACAACGGGCTGGCGATCGTCGTCGCGATGCTCGCGTGCTCGCTCGTGTTCGCCGTCGTGTTCCCGACCCACATGCCCTGGCTCACCGGCCGGATCGCGCACGACTTGCGCCGCCAGGTGACGCTCGCATGCGAAGGCGCGCCGGACGGCCTCGCGCAGCGCTTCCAGTCGAGCACGCACGACCTGATGGCGCAACTGCGGACGCTGCTGGTACGCCGCACGCGGCAGCATCGCGATGCGATGCGCTGGATGCTGTCGACGCTCGAGGTCGGCCATGCGGTGATCGACCTGCGCGACGAACTGCACGCGTTCTGCGCGTCGAAACCGCCGCAGACGCTGCGCTGGACCGGTTCGATCGACGCGGTGCTGAACGAACTGCCACGCTTCTTCGACGATCCGACGCCCGGCCACCATGCACGCACGCTGAAATCCGTGAATCTCGCGATCCGCGCGGCGCAGCACACGCTGCAGGCGTGGTACGCGGTGCCCGACGCGCGTCGCAGCATGCAGCGGATCGTCGGCTGCCTGCACTTCATGCGCAGCGCGCTGCTCGACAAGGACGCGCCGTTCAACCGGCACCGCCATTGAAGGCCGATGCGCGCGCAACGGGATCGTTGTTCCGGATGGAAATAAGCTCTACAGCCGCGGTGATTAATCTTTAAGCAGTGCGAGCCTATAGTTTCCTCACTGCCAGCGAGACTGGCACTCACCCAGGAGAACTCAAATGAAGCCGCTGCACCTCGCCCTCGTTGCCCTGTCGCTCACCGCTGCTGTCGCCCACGCACAGCCGGCGCCGGCAGACGTCGCACCGCAACAGGCGAACCGCGCCGAGGCGATCAAGGCCGCCGGCCGCGTCGATCGTGCGCAATCGAAGCAGGAAGACCCGAATGCCTGCGTCGGCCCCGTCAGCTTCTGCAACATCTATTTCGGCAGCTGAGCATGACGCCGCGTCGTCACGGCCAGGCCCGTATCGCCCGCACCGCGCGCATGACCTGCGCGGGCGGACGGCGGTCCGGCCGATCGCCGCATCGCCGTTCCGTCCCACGCCGCTTCGATTGAAGCGGCGCTCGCCGTTTCAGGCGCCGCGCCCCGGTCGCCAACCCACTTCGCGCAACGCATCCAGCAAGCGCGCCGGCCCGAGCCCCTCGACCCGCGCCCCGCGCGACGCGACGTCGCCGCCCGCGACCAGCGCATTCACGATCGCCTCCTCCACTGCTTCGGCCGCCGCGACGAACAACGCGGAAATATGGTCGTTGTTGACCATTTGCACGCCGGTGGTCGGCGTACCCTTGCTGCCGTAGTTCGCGGCCGGCAAGCCGTCGTTGCCGGTGGCGAACGCGAGGAAGATGTCGCCGCTCGAATCCTCGGTGCCGCCGCCGACGCGGGCGAGCCCGACGCTCGCGCGCTGCGCGAGACGCGTGCATTGATGCGGCAGCAACGGTGCGTCGGTCGCGATCGTGACGACGATCGAACCCATGCCGGGCTCGCCTTTCGCGTCCGCGTCGCGGAACGGCGAATGCACGTGCCGCAGCACTTCGCCGACCGGGTAGCCGGCCACGCGCAGCATCTCGCGTACGCCGTAGTTCGCCTGCACGAGCGCGCCGACGGTCCAGCCGCCCGCCTCGTCCGCCAGCACGCGCGATGCGGTGCCGATGCCGCCCTTGAACTCGTGGCAGATCATGCCGGTGCCGCCGCCCACGCCGCCTTCGGCGACCGGCCCCGATTGCGCGGCGGCCAGCGCGCGCTGCACGTGCGCGGCGTTCACGTGCTGCCCCCAGATGTCGTTCAGCAGTCCGTCGTAGGTTTCCATCACGACCGGCATGCACCAGTACACGCGGCCGGCCGCCGCTTCGCGTTCGTTCGCGACCAGCGCGTCGCGTACCGCACCGACGCTGTGCGTGTTCGTATAGGCGATCGGCGTCGTCAGCAGGCCCGCTTCGCGGATCCATTCGAGCCCGGTCGCGTCGCCGTTGCCGTTCAGCACGTGCACGCCCGCGAAGCACGGCGAATCGTGCACGGCGCCCGCGCGCGGCTCGATCACGGTGACGCCGGTGCGGATCGACGCGTCGCCGTTCTCGACGTTCAGCGTGCAATGTCCGACCCGCACGCCCGGTACGTCCGTGATCGCGTTGAAGCGGCCCGGCGTGCCGAGTCCGATGCGGATGCCGAGATCCCTCGTGCGCATGATGCAATTCCTCCCGTCTTTCAATGGTTCGGTATATCGGTGCTGCAAGATGTCGATCCGGCGCTCAGAGCGCGCGGAACGCTTCGCTGTGGCGCGCCCAGGCCACGTACATCACGAGTGCCGCGACCAGCAGCCCCGCGATGATGATCAGGTCGGTCGGCTTCGTCGCGGTGGCCAACGTCGTGACCAGCGTATACGCGGCGCCCGCCACCGCGACGAGCGGCGTCACGGGCCACAGCGGCATCCGGTAGTGATGTTCGACGTCGCGGCGCACGAACCGGCTCGCGAGCGCGGCCAGCCCGACGACGAGGTAGATCAGCAGCAACAGGTCGACCGTGAACGCGGTGAGCTCGTCGAGGCTCGACACGAACACGAGCCCGGCCGACGGTATCGCGAGCGCGATCGTCGCCAGCCACGGCGATTCGAGGCGCGGATGGATCGCCGAGAACGCGCGGTTGCAGGTGCGCGACCAGAGCGCATGCCGGCCGCTGCTGTACAGCAGGCGACCCATCGTGATCACGATCGCGATGATCGCGTTGAACACCGACAGGAAAATCCCGCCGCTGACCACCCGCGACACGGCCGGATTGCTCAGCGAGCGCACGACATAGCCGATCGGATCGGCACTCTTCGTCAGTTCCGTCAGCGACGGCGCACCCAGCACGATCGCGGTGAGCGGAACCAGTTCGACGACGAGGATCACGAGCAGCGAATAGATCACCGCCTTCGCGACGTTGCGGTTGCCGCCGCGCAGGTCTTCCGCGAGATACGCGGCCGAGCCGAAGCCGTTGTAGCAGAAGATCGCGGTGCCGATCGCGGGCACGATGGCCGCGAGCGTCGCCGGCACGAGCGCATTGCCGCTCGCGACGACCGGTGCGATCAGCACTTCGGCGCCGCGATGCGGCGACCCGAAGCCGAGCCCCGCGATCAGCATCAGCACGCCGATTTCGACGACCAGGAACGCGCCGGTGATCCAGGCGTTCGTCTTGATGTTCAGCATGCCGAGCAGATAGCTGAGCAGCACGATCGTCAGCGCGACCGACTGGTTGCTGAAGTGCGTGCCGAGCGCGTTGTTCAGGTACGGCGCGGCGCCGCTCGCGAGCACGGCGGGGATGAACACGCTGACCGACAGCACCGTGATGAAGGTCAGGTAGCCGGGCAGCGTGCCGAACACGCGCTTGGCCATCACGTATTCGCCGCCCGCGCTGCGATGCGCGGCGCTGAGTTCCGCATAGCAGAGCGCGAACGCGAGCGCGAGCACGCCGCCGAGCACGAACGACAGCACGGCGCCGCTGCCGGCCTGCTGGATCGCGAACGGCGCGATCACGAAGATCGAGCTGGCCGGTGTCACGCCCGATACGGTGATCATCACTGCGTCGCGCACGCTGAGCGTCTGCGACAGCGCGCGCGGCGCGTCTTCCATTGCGGGCGCCGCTTGCACGCTGCCCGTCGATTCCGACATCATCGCCATTTCGTTCTCCTGCGCCTATGCTGCTCTTTTTTGACAACCCATACTCGGGCCCGATTGATTGCGTGGCAGTCTAGGAAGCCAATTTCAGGACCGCTATTCCCCCTTCGTGTTACGCCCTTCCGGTGGTGGTATGGATCGTCTCTTTTCGGAAATCGCAATGCACCAGGCGCTTGGCCGCGCAATCGATCATCTCGGCCAGCCGCGCTTCTGGCGGTTCCTGGTGCTGCTGCTCAATGAAATGGTGCCGTTCGACAACGCGCTCGCGACCGCGGTCGGCAGCGACGGCGTGCCGCTCGTGCTCGACGAATACGACACCGGCGGCACCGACAGCGCGTCGCCCGTGCCGCTCTACCTGAACGGCGTCTATCTGCTCGATCCGTTCCTGCAGGCCGCGCACGACGGGCTCGCCGACGGTTGCTACCGGCTCGAGGAAGTCGCGCCCGACCTGTTCCGGCAGAGCGAGTATTTCCTCAGCTATTTCCGCGACGCGGTCGGCGACGACGAGATCCAGATTCTCGTGCGGCCGAATGCCGACACGCTGCTGTCGCTGTCGCTCGGTGCGTCGACGCGCTTCGACGTCGAGCCGCTCGGCAAGCTGACGGCCGCGATGCCGTGGGTGCTCGCGGCGATCCGGCAGCACTGGCGGCTGGTGGGTGACGCCGCGCGCGTGATGCCCGACGCCGATCTCGGCGCACGTGTCGAGCAGGCGCTCGCGCGCTTCGGCGCGGGCGTGCTGACCGACCGCGAGATGTCGATCGCACGCATGGTGCTGCGCGGCAATTCGTCGAAGGCGATCGCCGAGCGGCTCGCGATTTCACCGGAAACGGTGAAGGTGCATCGACGGCATGTGTATGCAAAGCTCGGAATTTCGTCGCAACCGGAGCTGTTTTCACGGTTCATCCAGGCGCTGGGTGAGGACGCGGCGGGATGAGTGCGCCGATGCACGCGACTGCCTTCACCCGCCCGCCTCGATGAACCCGCCATCGGGCGCCTGGTGCGGCACGTACCAGCCGAAATACACCTCGGCCTCGACGATCCGGCCGTCGCGTACGCGCAATCGCTCGGCGTTGCGAAACCGCCGTCCGGCGGTCGTGACGGCTTCGTACACGACGAACACGTATTCGCCATGCACCGCCACGTCGACGAACTCGAAGCCTGCGAGCATCGCGCTGTTCGGCCAGCAGCGCGCCAGATACGCGTCGCGGTCGAGCCGGTTGTCGAGCGGGCTCGTGAAATGGAAGTCCGGCGCGATCAGCGCTTCGATCGCGTCGCGGTTCTTGTCGACATACGCGCGATAGCTCGCACGCGCGACTTCACCGGGATCGTCTGGCATCGTCGTTACCTCCGCGAAGGGTCGGGGTGACCGCAACGGCTCGCGTCGCCCCGGCGCATCGATGAAACGGACACGGGCGGCACGCACGGCCACGGCCGCTCACGCGTGCGCGGACCGGCGTGCATGTCCGGCACGACGGCATACATGAAGGCACGCACCGGCCGATCCGCCGGTCCCGCACCGCGCCTGTCGGCGCAGGCCGGGGCGCGCATCGGTTGCCCGTTTCCGCACGCACGGGCATGATGTCCGCCAGCGTGCCGGCGCCAGCCGTCCGCTTCGGCGGTCGTCGATACCCCGAGCGGCATGCCGCCACTGCGCCGCCGGCATCGTCGAGCAATCCGCGTGCCGGCCCCGTTCGCCCATCTCACCGAGCCCATGTCACTCCGCGCCTTCAGAACGCTCGTCGCCATCGCCCGCTACCGGACCTTCGCGCGCGCCGGCGAAGCCATCGGCCTCACCCAATCGGCGGTGAGCCTGCAGATCAAGACGCTCGAAAGCGAATACAACGTGCAGTTGTTCGACCGTTCGCGCCGGCAGCCGGTGCTCACCGAAGCCGGCAACATCCTGCTCGCGCAGGCCGAGCAGGTGCTCGCGATGGTCGACCGGATTCCCGATGCGCTCAGCGACGAGAAGAAGCTGGTCGGCCGGCTGCGGATCGGCGCGATCCAGACCGCGTTGTCCGGCCCGCTGCCCGACGCGCTGCTCGCGCTGCGTGCCGCGCATCCGTCGTTGCGCGTGCACGTGTCGGCCGGCATGTCGGTGGAACTCGCGAACCGCGTCGCGGCCGGCGAGCTCGACGCGGCGATCACGACGCGCCCGGTGCGCCCGCATCCGGCGGAACTGACGTGGACCACGCTGTACGAGGATCGGTTCTGGCTGCTCGCGCCGCCCGGTCATGCGGAACGCGACGCGGGCGCGCTGCTCGATGCGCTGCCGTTCATTCGCTTCGACGCGCAGGCGTGGGCCGGCCGGATGATCGCCGCCGAGCTGCGCCGCATCGGCGTGCGGGTGCGCGAGGAGATGGTGCTGGACAGCGCGGAAACGATCGCGCGCATGGTGGCGCGCGGGCTCGGTGCGGCGATCGTCGCGCTCCCCGACGCAACGCTTGCGCGTCTGCCGCCGGTCACGCGCTTGCCGTTCGGCCGGCCGCAGATGGGCCGCGCGGTCGTCCTGCTCGAACACCAGTCGCGTCCGGCCGAACGTTTCGCCCGCGCGCTGGCCGCCGAAGTGACCGCGTCATCGATGAGAATTTCTCATTGAACACCCGATAATTCACCATTATTCCTGTTGCTTGCGCGTGTTAACTTGGCGGCATCGTCACTCTTTCGATTGCATGTCGCCATGTCGTCCGCCGGATGGATTCCCGCGTCGTTCCGCTGCGTTGCCTGCCGGCCGCGCCGGCGCTCCGGCACGACCCGCATGAAGGCGCGCCGATGATCGGCCCGATCCTGCTCGCGCTCGCGCCGGTCGCGCTGCTGGTCGCGTTCGGTCATGGCCTGCGGCGCACCGGCTTCATCGCCGCAGCGTTCTGGCCGCACGCCGAGCGGCTCTGCTACTACGTACTGCTGCCCGCGCTGTTCGCGGACGGCCTCGCGAATGCGCGGCTGCAATCGTTGCCCGTTTTACCGCTCGCGGCGGCGCTGGTCGGTTCGACCGCATTCGCCGCGGCGCTTCTTCTGCTGGTCCGCCGGTTCGTGCGGGTCGACGGCGCCGGCTTCACGTCGGTGTTCCAGGGCGCCGTGCGTTTCAACAACTATGTCGGCACCGCGCTCGCCGCCGGGCTGTTCGGTGCGAAGGGCATTGCACTCGCGGCCGTCTGCGTCGCGGCGATCGTGCCGACCGTCAACCTGATGTGCGTGCTGGTCTTCGCGCGCTACGGCGACACGCGGCTCGGCGCGGCGGCGCTCGTGCGGCAGATCCTGTCGAATCCGCTCGTCGTCGCCTGCGCGCTCGGGATGGCGATGCAGGCCGGCGGCGTGGCGTTTCCGGCCGCCGTCGAGCCGGCCGTGCGGGCGCTCGGCGCCGCGTCGATGCCGCTCGGCCTGCTGTGCGTGGGCGCGGCGCTGACATTCGATGCGGCCCGCGCATGGTGGCAGCCGGTGTGCGTCGCATCGGCGTTCAAATTCGTGGCGATGCCGCTCATCACGCTTGCGGCCGGCCGGCTGTTCGGGCTCGGCGATGCGGCGCTGACCGTCGCGCTGCTGTTCCAGGCGCTGCCGACCTCGTCGGCGTCGTACATCATGGCGCGCCAGCTCGGCGGCGACGCGCCGCTGATGGCCGGCATCACCGCGTTCCAGACGATCGCCGCCGCGCTCGCGATGCCGGCCGTGCTCACCGCGCTCGCGTCGGCGCCCGCGTTTCGCTGACGACGCCCGCCCAGCCCCCTTCCCCCTTCCCTGAATCGGCCCGCAGGCCGGCCATCGCGCGGTTCGGCATCGTTTAGCCGCGCGCGGCCACGCACGCCTCGCGGCACACGCTTCCTTTCGAGATTGCACGCCACATGAA